>JANNQE010001204.1:0-4319 GCA_031441625.1 Planctomycetia bacterium | reverse complement strand
CCGCCGGTTCCGGGTGAACCGCGGGCGTCAGCCCGCCGGGTGTCAATCACCCAGGCGGCTCACGCCGCCGGTTCACCATGAAAGCACCGGCGGACTCACGTCGCGCCGTTCGCCTCCCGAATGCCACCCTACTTCTGCCCGTACACGAGCACGCTGTACGGGCCGATGTCGACGGCGGCCGACGCCGGCAAGCCGTCGTACCCGTCGGCGGTGGCGGTCACGTCGCGGCTGGGGAAGTCGCCGAAGTGCCGGCTGTACCCCTTCCAATCCGAGTTGAACAAGAGCTTCCATTCCCCGAACGACGGGAAGCCGAGGCGGTAGCCCGCCCGCGGGTCGCGGTGGAAGTTGGCGACCACCAGCACGTCATCGTTCGGCCCGCCCTTGTCCCAGCGGCGGAAGGCGATCACGTTCTGGTCGTCGTTCACGTGGCTCACCTGAACGTGCTGCCCGCACAGCCCGCGGGACTTGCCGTCTCGGTTCAGTCGCAGGCGGATCAGGTCGCGGTACATCCGCACGATGCCCTGGAACTCGACGCGGTGGTCCCAGTCCACCGGCACGGTGTCGCGGAACCACCCGCCTTCGAGGAACTCTTGCCCCTGGAAGAGCATGGGGATGCCCGGTGCCGTGAACACGAGTGCCGCCGCCAGGGTGCTCCGCTTCTGGGCGAAGTAGTTGTCCGGGCCGTCCGGGGCGATCTCGTGCACCACCCGCGCCCGCCCGTTCGCCACCTCGTCGTGGCTCTCGCTGTAAATGACCCGCTGGAAGGCGTCGGTGTTGTAGCGGTGGGTGATGGCTTGCGCCACCTTCACCATGCTCCTGTGCGCGTCGTCGGGGGTGATGACCGCCTCCCGGATCGGGTGGACGAACTGGTCGTCCCACTGGCTGCCGAACCCGGCCCCGCCGTCGCCCACCGGCTTCGTCAGCCAGTCGCTCTTCTGCAAGTCTTCGGCGATGGTGAGGGTGTTCGGGTGCTTCTGGCGGATCTCGCCGTTGATCCACTGGAGCAGGCTCCACCCGTCGGGCAGGTTCGGCTCGCCGTCCGCCCGCACGCTCCGCACGTACAGCGTCATGTCCATCCGCAACCCGTCCACGTGGTACTCTTCCACCCACATGAGGGCGTTGTCGCGGATGAACTGCCGCACCTCCGCGCGGCCGTAGTCCGGGCGGGTGGCCCCCCACGGCGTGTCCTTCCGCCAGTCCTGGTAGAAGTAGATGCCGCCGCCGTCGTGCTCGCTCCACCCGTCGAACCGCCAGATGTCCAGGTCGCTCGGCCCGAAGTGGTTGTACACCACGTCCAGAATCACCGCGAACCCGTTCTTGTGGGCCGCCCGCACGAACTCCTTGAACCCTTTCGGCCCGCCGTAGCTGCTCTCGACGGCGAAGACGTGCGCCGGGTTGTACCCCCAACTGCGGTCGCCGGCGAACTCGGCCACCGGCATGATCTGGAGGCAGTTCACGCCCAGCCGCTTCAGGTGGTCGAACCGGCGGACGATGTCGGCGAAGGTAGCCGGGCGGTCCACGTCCGGCTCGGTGTCGTTGAACGTGCCGACGTGCAGCTCGTAGATCACCCACTCGTTCCATGGCGGCGTCTTGTAGTGCTTTTCACCCCAGTCGAAGTGCGGGTCGTGGACGACCGCGTTGCCGACCGAGTTCGTCACCTGCCGGGCGTACGGGTCGATGCGGGTGAACTCGCCGGTCGGCGTGACCAGGTGGTAGCGGTACTCGTCGCCCGCCTTCGCACTCGGCACGTCGGCCGCCCAGTACCCGTTGTCCTCATGCCGCAGCGGATGGGCACCCGCCTTCCACCCATTGAACGAGCCGACCAGACTGACGGCGGTGGCGTGCGGCGCCCACACGCGGAAGGAAGTGCCGGTGTCGTGTGGGATGGCCCCCATGCCGGGGCGGACGGGCTTCTGCACAGGCATCTTGCCGAACTTGCTCAGCGGATGTGGGTTGGCAGTCATGGGGGAGAAGTCCTCGTGATGATGGCCCGGAGTTGAGTTTAGGCTGTGGCGACACTCGCCGGACTAGCGGCCGCGGAACCACCTGCCTTCTTCGCCCCGTTCGTACGTCACCCCGCCGCCGAACTTGGTGGCGTACACATGAGTGAACTCGGCCCCGAGCAGGAGCAGTTGGGTCGAGTAATACACCCACACCAGCAGCACCACCAGCGAGCCGGCGGCGCCGAACGCCGACCCCGGCGCCGCCTGCCCGAGGTAGAGGCCGATGAGGAACTTGCCGAGGGTGAACAGGGCGGCCGTCACCACCGCTCCCACCCACACGCTCTTCCAACTCACCCGCGCCGCCGGCAGCATCTTGTAGATGTACGCGAACAGCACGGTGGCCAGGGCGAACGACAACAGCACGTTCGCCGCTACCAGCCACCACGACCCGCCGCCGATGCGGGCCTCCAGCCACTTCTGCATGCCCGACAACCCGGCCCCGAGCACGAGCGACACCAGCAGCAGGAAGCCGAGGCCGAGCACGGTGGAAAACGACAGCAGGAAGTTCCGCACCGTCCGCCAAATGCCGAGATACTTGGCCGGTCGGTCGGGCACGTTCCAAACGGTGTTCAGCGCGTCTTGCAGTTGAATGAACAGGCCGGTCGCACTGAACACCAGCACCACCAGCCCTATGACCGTGGACAGCGCCCCGCCGGACGGCGACTTGGTGCTGTCGAGCATGGTGTCCACCGCTTCGGCCCCCTGTGGGCCGACCAGGTCGCGGAACTGGGCGACCACCTGCCCGCGGGCGTTGTCCGCCCCGGCCAGCGGGCCGACCAGGCCGATCACGATCAGCAGCAGCGGGGCGAGCGACAGGAGGGTGTAGAAGGCGAGCGAGGCACCCAGCCGTGGGCACTTGTGGCGGAAGAATGCGGAGAACGTCTCGCGGATGAAGTGGAAGACGTTGCGGATGAACGCCATGGCGAACACCTGGGGGAAGTACCGCGGGCCTGCCGGAAAGGGCAGGCCCGCGGCAGGTGTGGCAACATACGGTGGCGGCTACACGGCGTCGAGCGGTGTTCCCCGGCGACCGAAGAAGAGCGATACCACGAACAGCACCAAGAAGAGGAAGAACAGCACCTTGGCGAACAGCCACGAGCCGCCGGCGACTTCGGTGAACCCGAACACGCCGGCGAGCAGGGCGACCAGCAGGAACACGAGTGAGTAACGGAGCATGACGACAACCCTCGGGGGCGAGAGATATCGGTTCCGGCGACGGACCGCCGGCTTGTTGCGGGGCGGGCCTCAGCCCGATGGGAGAGGAACGGCATTCAGAGTGCCAAACGGGGATGGAAAATGGGACCGGCCGCCGTGACGGTGGGGTCACGACGGCCGGTCACCCAATCGCGCGAAGCTACTTCTTCTCGCTCTCGTGTTCCAGTTGGGCGATCAGTTGCTCGACCGTGGTGACGTGCGACTGGCACTTCGGCAGCAGGTCGTTGCGGATGAGGAAGCGGCACTCGGCCGACAGGTCCCGCTTCTCCAACGCCTTCTGGTACTGCTCCTGGCCGTGCAGTTCGCCCTGCTTGAGCGCGGCCAGCGCCGTCTGCGGGCCGAACAGCTTGGCCGCCCCTTCCACCAGGTTGGCGAACACGCCCCACACGCCGGCCCCGTCCGGCGGCGTGCCGCCGTGGGCGAGCACTCGCTCGCGGAGCACGTCCACCGAGCGGGCGTGCTCGTCGCGCAGGCGGGTGAGCACGTTCGACAGGGTGCGGTGTTCGGGCTGGGCGAACTTGCCGATCGCCTGCTCGTAGGTCTCGACGGCCGAGATCTCGCCGCGGAGCAGCCCGCTCAGGGTGTCCACGTCGGCCTGCGTGGTGGGGATGTGTTCGGTGGTCGTCGCCATGAGGAATTCTCCGGGTGGGTGTCGAGGCGGAGGGGGGTAGTGCAACAGGCGTGCCGGAAACGCGAACGACCCCGGCCGCGGGGCCGGGGTCGTTCGGGCGTGGCGGACGATCACTCGCCGCTCTTCTTGAGGTTCTCGCCAGCCTTCTTCACCGCTTCGCCGGCCTTCTGAGTCACTTCCTTCGCCTTCTCGGCGGTCGCCGCGGCGACCTCTTTCGCCTTCTCGGCGGTCGCCTTGGCCGCGTCGCTCACCGCGTCCACGGCCTTCTTACCGACCTCTTTCGCCTTGTCGGCGGCGTCCGCAATCCCGTCTTTGATCTTCTGCGTGGTGTCCGACATGTGATCTCTCCGTCATGGGTTGCCGTCGGGCGACGGCGGACGGGTGAAGGCTAAAGCAGGCGGCGTGCCAAACAGCAGGCGAACGGCGCGACGTGAGTCCGCCGGTGCTGAATCAGTCCAAAGCACCGGCGG
>JANNQE010001203.1:0-8842 GCA_031441625.1 Planctomycetia bacterium | reverse complement strand
GTGGTCGGTGACGCTCAACAGGGTGTTCGCGTCCGGCGGCAGGTAGATGCGGATGACCGTAGACTTCTTGTTCACCACGTGGTCGAGGACCCCGGGATCCTGGTGCGAAAAGCCGTTGTGGTCCTGCCGCCACACGTGGCTCGACAGCAGGTAGTTGAGCGACGCGATCGGCTTCCGCCAGGGGATGTGATGGCACACCTTGAGCCACTTGGCGTGCTGGTTGAACATCGAGTCGATGATGTGGATGAACGCCTCATAGCACGAGAAGAAGCCGTGCCGGCCGGTGAGCAGGTAGCCTTCGAGCCAGCCCTGGCACTGGTGCTCGGAGAGCATTTCCATCACCCGCCCGTCCGGGGCGAGTTTGTCGTCGGTGTCGTACCGCTCGGCCATCCACGTTCGATTCGTCACGTCCAACACGTCCTGCCAGCGGTTCGAGTTGTTCTCGTCCGGGCTGACGATGCGGAAGTTTTTGCCGGGCAGGTTGAGCCGCATGACCTCGCGGAGGAAGCGCCCCATCTCGCGGGTCGCTTCGGCGTTCGTCGCGCCGGGGTTGCTCACCGCGACCGCGTGCGTGTGGTAGTCGGGCAGCTTCAGGTCTTCGAGCAGCAGCCCGCCGTTCGCGTGCGGGTTGGCACTCATCCGCCGCGTGCCCGCGGGTGCCAGCACTGCGATCTCCGGCACGAGCTTGCCCGCGGCATCGAACAGTTCGTCGGGCCGGTAGCCCTTCATCCACCGCTCGAGGATTTCCACGTGCTCGGGCTTGTCCATGTCGCCCATCGGCACCTGGTGCGACCGCCAGTAGTCCTCGCACTTCTTGCCGTCGATGAATGCCGGGCAGGTCCACCCCTTCGGGGTGCGGAGGACGATCATCGGCCAGGTCGGGCGGCCCGGAATTTTGCGAATCCGGGCGTCGTGCCAGATTTGCTTGATCTCAGCCGTCACCACGTCCAGGGCGGCGGCGAGTTGCTGGTGGACGAGTTCCGGTTCGTGCCCTTCGACGAAATACGGCTTGTAGCCGTAGCCCTCGAGCAACTTCCGCAACTCGTCGTGGGGGATGCGGGCGAGGATGGTCGGGCTGGCGATCTTGTACCCGTTCAGGTGCAGGATCGGCAGCACGGCCCCGTCGGTGACGGGGTTGAGGAACTTGTTCGAGTGCCAGCTCGTGGCGAGCGGCCCGGTCTCGGCCTCGCCGTCTCCGACGACCGCCGCGACGATCAGGTCCGGGTTGTCGAACGCGGCCCCGAAGGCGTGCGACAGGGCGTACCCCAGTTCGCCCCCTTCGTGGATGCTGCCCGGCGTCTCCGGCGCGACGTGACTCGGGATGCCGCCGGGGAAACTGAACTGCTTGAACAGCCGCTGCAACCCGACCGCGTCTCGCGAGATGTGCGGGTAGACTTCGCTGTAAGTGCCTTCGAGGTAGGCGTTGGCGACCAGCGACGGACCGCCGTGTCCGGGGCCGGTAATGAAGAGCACGCTCAAGTCGTGCGCGACGATGATCCGGTTCAGGTGGACGTAAATCAGGTTGAGGCCCGGCGACGTTCCCCAGTGCCCCAGGAGCCGCGGTTTGATGTGTTCCCGCCGCAGCGGCTCCCTCAAGAGCGGGTTGTCGAGCAGGTAGATCTGTCCCACTGACAGGTAGTTGGCGGCGCGCCAGTACGCGTGCATCGCGTGGAGCAGTTCGGGCGAGAGTGCGTCGGTCGGGAAACTCATAGTGTTCGACCCCTACTCCAGGTCTCGGAGTACTTTGGGTGGGAATGCGGCCCGCAAGGCGTTCAGTACGGCGAGCACGTCGATGACTTCCTGGGCGATGGCACCATGGACCGGGGTCAGGTGGCCGGTCGCCGCGAGGATCATGCCGAGTGCGCTCAACACCATGCCGCCGATCGCGCTCTGGAGGGCGATGGCTCGCATCCGGCGGCTGATGTGCATGAACTCGTCCACCTTGGCCAGCGAGTTGTCCATCACCACCACCCCTGCCGCCTCGACGGTGACGTCGCTGTTCTGGCCGATCGCCATGCCGACCGTTGCGGCCATCATGGCGGGGGCGTCGTTGATCCCGTCGCCGACGTAGAGGGTTTTTGCTTGCGCGGTCGCGGCCCGAACGATCGCCAGCTTTTGTTCCGGCGTCTGCTGGGCGTACACTTCGGTGATGCCGACTTGCGCGGCGAGGTACTTGACCTCGGACTCGCGGTCGCCCGACACGATCATCACCCGCTGGAATTGGTGCTTGGGCCCGAGGTGGCTAATGAACGACCGGCTCTCTTTCCGCGGGGCGTCCCGGAACTGGTACGTCGCCGCGTAGCGGCCGTCGATCACCACGACGCACTCGAGTCCGTTCGTGACGGCCGGGAGTTGATCCGCCCCGGCCCGGTGTTCCGCGACCACCTTGTTCCGGCTGGTGATGAGGACCTCTCGGCCGGACACGGTTCCGCCGAGGCCTTGCCCCGGTTGCTCGCGGACTTCGACAGCTTCTGGCAGTGCAACTCGCTCGTCGTTCGCCGCCGCGAGGATGGCGCGTGCCAGCGGGTGCTTGGAATACCGTTCGAGACTGGCGGCCAGTGTCAGCACGTCCTTCCGGTCGAAATCCGCGGCGACGGACTGCCCCGTCAGCTTCGGCTCGCCGTAGGTGAGGGTTCCGGTCTTGTCGAAAATCGCGGTCCGGCAGTCGGCGATCTGTTCGAGGACGACGGGGTTCCGGATGATGATGGCGCGGCGGGCACAGAGCGAGATCGATCCGATGATGGCGATCGGGATGCCGATGAGCAGCGGGCAGGGGGTGGCGATGACCAGCACCGCCAAGAAGCGGAGGGCGTCCCCGCTGACCGCCCAGGCGATCAGTGCCAGCGCGAGTGCGATCGGGGTGTAAATTGCGCCCAGGCGATCCCCGAGTCGCTGCAGTTGCGGGCGTTGCGATTCGGACTCGCGCATCACGTCCATGATCTTGGCGTACCGGGAGTCGACGGCGAGTCGGGTCGTGCGAATTGTCAGTGCCGACTCGCCGTTGATCGCCCCGGAGAGGACATTCGAACCGGTCGTCTTGTTGATCTCGAAGGGTTCGCCCGTCAGGTACGACTCGTCCATCAGCCCGTGCCCCTCGATGACCACGCCGTCCACCGGGCAGATGTCGTGCGGGTAAATCACCAGCGTGTCGCCCACGGCCACCTCGGCCAGTGCGACGTCCTCGATCCCCGACGGGCGTTTCCGGTGGGCGACCGAAGGCACCCGTTTCGCCAACGCCGACAGGACGGACGAGGCGCTGCGTAAGGCATAACGTTCCAGTGCCTCGCCGCCGGAGAGCATCAGGACAATGATCGATCCGGCCAGGTATTCGCCGAGGAGTACGGAGGTGATGACGGAAATGCCGCCCAACAGGTCGGAGCCGAATTCCAGCTTGAGGAACTTCCGCAGCAAGTCGTACAGGAACGGCAGGCCGCCGAGTGCGAGCGCGACCCACAGCGGAATGTGACAGGTCATCGGCGGCGCGTCGAAGCCGTAGCGGAGCACCAGGCTGGTGGTGATGGACGCCACACACAGGGCCGCAATGGGGGTCGACTTCCTAAGCCAGAGGTTCGACATCGAACCGCCGAGCCAACTCGTTGCCGAGACCGGACTCGGCCTCTGGGCCGTCCGGTTCGTCGGGGGGGCGGAAGTCGTAGGCTCGGAATTCGCGTTCATGGCTGGCCGTCACTTTGAAGTCGGAGGTCTTGTCCCGTCGATGCGAGGAGGCTGTTCACTGTTCTCGCGATCACCACTTCCTCGTCCGTACGGATGACGCGGACGGTCACCCGCCCGGCCGGCGTGGAAATGACGGCCCCGTTCTCGGCGTTCCGCCCCTCGTCGAGGGCGATCCCGAGGAACCCCAAGCCGTCGCAGATCCGGGCGCGGATCGCCGGCGCGTTCTCGCCGACACCACCTGCGAACACGAGCGTGTCCAACCCGCCCATCGCTGCCGCGAACGCGCCGACACACTTCTTAACCTGGTAGCAGTACAGCGCGACGGCTTCGGCCGCCCGCACGTCCTGCGCTTCTCGCTCCAGCAGATCGCGCATGTCGGAACTCGTTTCGGACACCCCGAGCAGCCCGGACTGGAACGTCACCATCTGGTGGAACTGCTCGGCGGTCATGCCTTCCGTGCTTGCCAGATACCACGCCAGCCCGGGGTCGAGGTCGCCCGAGCGAGTGCCCATCGGCACGCCGCCCGCGGGGGTGAAGCCCATGCTCGTGTCCACCGGCTGGCCGCGATGGACCGCCGCCAGACTGGTTCCGTTGCCCAGGTGGGCGAGGACCACCCGCCCTTGCGCCGCGTCCGCCCCGGCCTGTCGAGCCAGTTCGCTCATGAGGAACGCGTACGACAGGCCGTGAAACCCGTAACGGCGGACCCCTTGCGTTTCGTAGCGACGCGGGACGGGCAACAAGCGGGCGACCCGGGGCAGGTCGCGGTGGAACGCCGTGTCGAAGCACACGACTTGGGGGAGTGTTGGGAACTGCCGCTGGAACGCCTCGACCAGCAGGAGTTCCCCGGGCAGGTGCTCGGGGTCGAACGGGCTGAGTCGGTGCAACGCCCGGATCACCTCCGGCGTGACCCGTCGTGGCTCACTGTACTCCGGCCCGCCGTGGACCACGCGATGCCCCACCGCCGTCAACGCCTCCCGCTCGCCGCGCGATTCGATCCAATCCATCAAAGCGTCCACCGCTGTCCGGTAATCGGGTGTGGAGAGTGGCCGGGAGATGTCGTCCGCCGGGTTCACGCCTTGGACGTGCAGCACGGATTCCGGCAGTCCGATTCGCTCGATCACGCCGCCGAGAATCCGCCGAGGCGTGTCGCCGCCGTCGAAGAGTGCGAACTTGATACTCGACGAGCCGCCATTGACGGTCAGGATGCGTGGCTCAGCCGGACTCATGGGTGCCCCCTTCGTCGGTCTGCAATCCGAGCGAAGCCAGCTTCGCGCGGGTCGTCTGGTAGTCCGTGTGGAGGATGCTGGGTATCCCCAACCCCTCGGCCACCTGGACGAACTGCGGGGTGTTCTCGACGAAGATCACCTCACCGGGGGCCGCCTGGGTGATGTCCAGGGCCATCCGGAAGATGTCCGGGTCGGGCTTGCGGACGTGGACGTAACAGGAGGAGACGAAGCAGTCCGCGAGCCGACCGAGTCCGAACTTGCGGATGCGGTAGGCGTTGAGTTCGCGGGCCTCGTTACTCACGACGGCGACCTTCAACCGATGCCGTGCTTTCAGCCTCGCGGCCAGGTCGAGCATGGCCGGGTCGGGTATCGACTGCGCGATCATGAACTCCCAGAACTGGTCCCGCGTGAACGCACGATCGACGTCGAAGACTAACCGATTCAAGTAGTCCGTCAGCGTCAGTCTCCCCTCCTCGTAGGCGGTCACGTTCGACTGGTGGCGGCGCTCCGTCTCGTCCCAGTCGAGACCGAAATTCGCCACCGCCCGTCGGCGGGCGTGGTGGTCCCAGCCGTTGGTCAGCAGGACGCCGCCGACGTCCAGAAACAGGCAGGTGGTCGTCGTCCGCATTCGTCGCTCCCCCGTCGTCAGGATTGGCCGGACGTCGATCACGTCGCCCGATTTCGCGTGCGGGATGGCCATGAATGCTCTCGGTGGGGGTCGTGTGACGACCGGGACCGGCCGGTGAGGCGGGCCGGTGCCCGTAACGACGGTCCAACCCGGCGGGTCGCTGGCCGGGAACGACTCGTCGCCGGTCACGTCCACAATGTCTCGGCCGGCCGGTACGACGGGCATGGTCAACCCCTTCACGTTGAGAAGCCAGCAGTGTGGTCGGACTTCCCACCTACACCCTCACGAACCAGCCGACGGGGCGGCGGAGTGACACAGGCGGGGGGTAGGTTTTCAGGTAGCCGACCCGTAACAGGAACTGGATGCGGCCGTCGATCCCCACCGACTGGTTCAGCCCGTCCCGCGTCGCCGGCTCTTCCAGGATTTGCGTCATGGGGTGAAGGGCGATCCCCCGAGTCCTCACCTTGAGGAACAGCCGCTGCATCCGCCGGCCGGCGTCGAGCAAGGCGGCCACCGAGTCGCCAACGCTGGTGATCACGACCCAGCCGGCCGACGTCGCCACCTGCTTGGCGACCAGGTCGAGGCCCTGCTCCCGGAAGGCGGTGCCCAGCACGTCGGCCTTGCTGTAGCGGTTCCGGAGAACCCAGCCGGCCGCCCCGCCGACTTCCATGCTCGCGGTCGTCAGCCCTTCGCGGTGCTTCTCGGCGTCCCGGCTGGAGAACCGCACCCAGTCGAACAGCTCCTGCTGGGCGGGGTCGCGGTACGCCTGGAGGCGGTTGGCCACGGCGGTCTGCTCGTTCAGGTGCCGGCACTCGTCGCTCCCGACCGGCAGGTAGCGGACCCGCTCGCGGTCCGGTCCGACGAGGTGTTGAACGTCCGCGTTACTCAGCACATCACCCGTGTAATGGGACCGGACGGTCCGACGGGTCTTGATCTGCTCCACCTCCGCGCCGCCCGTGGCCCCGACCGAGGTCAGCCGGACCTCGACGACCTCCGAGTCTCGGTTGGTCGCCGCCAATAAGGTCCAACCGCAGGAGTAACCGAACGAGGCGGCCGCGTACTCTAGGGTCTGGAGGAAGGCACCGATGGAAAGGACCGTCTCCCGCTGGTCGGGATCGACGGCCGGCAGCCAGCGGCTGGCGTCGTTGCCCACGACCCAATGGAACGGCCCGAGCGGCCGGACGAACCACGGCTGGGTGTTGTGGCCGCTTGGTGCCAGAGCGACGAGCGACAGGATCGCGTCCTCCACCGGCCCGAGGGGCGAGTCGCCGTTCGTCGCGGGTTCGAGGTCGTCACGGACCAGGTTACTCGTGTTGCTCAACGAGTACGCGGTGATCCCACCGACCAAGATCGCCCCGCCGGCGATGCCGAGCGCCGTTCGTCTGTTCATTGCAGCAGTGTCCGAGGTACAGGATGCGGTCGAGAGCATGGGAACAGCCGGCTTTAGATTCGTCCGGGGCGTTACTCGGTCGTCTTTCCGTCGAACGTCTCGGTGTCGGCCTCCGCGTCGGCGCGGGTGTGGTGGACCACCCCGTCCCGGTGGTTCGGCGGCGCGTAGAGCGTGTACAGCTTCAGCGGGCCGTCGCCGGTGTTCACGATGTTGTGTCTGGTCCCGGCGGGTACGACGACGGCAAAGCCCGCCCGGATCGCCGTCCGCACGCCGTCGAGGACCGCCTCGCCGGACCCCTCTTCCACACGGAAGAACTGGTCGAGTTTGTGGACCTCGGTCCCGATCTCTTCCTTGGGTTTCAGCGCCATGACGACGAGCTGGCAGTTTTTCGCCGTGTAGAGCACCCGGCGGAAGTCCGCGTTCTCGACGGCGAGGTGCTCGATGTCTTGCACGAAGCCCTTCATGGTCACTCTCCTGGCCAAAAAGTCTTGATGGAGTGGTGGCATCATTCGAACGCCTTGATCAACGCCTCGAACTTGGTCAGCACCGACTTGGCGTGCGGCGTGACGGGCGGGATTGCCCGATCAATCCCACAGAGTTGGTAAACAGCGGTCTGGGCGGCCCGGACCGAGTACTCCACGGTGAAGACGACGTCGTCTGGGATCTCGACGAACTGACTGACGAACGCGAAGTTCTTCGAGCCGGCCGGCACCGGTGTCGGGCGGTCCCCCTGGACGCGAGGCATGAACATGCTGGTCAGGTACGGCATGCGGCAGGGAATGCAGTTGGCGGACTGCAACAACTCCGGGTCGAACCGGAGGTGGCCGCAGAGTTCCCGGAGGATTTCCGCGCCCGAGCAGTCCGCCATCGGCTTCGGCACGAAGTTCCCGACCCGGTCCGGGAACAGGGCATAACCCCAAAAGACGTACACGTCCTTCGGCTGGTTGGCGAAGTGCGGCTGGGCGGCGAGAACGATCGACATCAGCCAGTCCGAATCCTTGAAACTGACCAGCCCGCCGGTCCCCGCCTCGTTCCCGCTGAGCCGGAACATCTCGTCGAAAAACGCCGACCCCTTGACGGTGACCGTGAAGGACTCCCAGTACGACTGGGCGATACAACTGTTGAAGGCCGAGGGTCGGCCGAAGGCCGGACGGCCCTCGGCGAGTTTCTCCCACACTCCCCAACTGCTCGCGTCCTTTTTGGTCCGCTTGGCGGGTGCGGTCGTCGTCGAACCGAGACTGGAGGCGTCGGTCATCGAGCCGTTTTGAAGGAACACTAGGTCCCCGTCGTGGACCGGGATCGTTTCCGCCTTCCCCAGCCGCACGCACTGAATGCCGGTCACGGTGAACGTCCCGGAGTCGGAAGTGTTGTCGAGTTCCGTCACCTTGCAGTCGTTGACCATCCGCACCCCCTGCGCGACGAGCCACGCTTGCAGCGGGGCGACCAGCGAGTCGTACTGGTTGTAGACGGTTCGCTTGACTCCCGCGAGGGTCTCGATGCGCGTGAACTCCATCATGAACCGGAGCAGGTAGCGCTTGAACTCGACGGCGCTGTGCCACGGCTGGAAGGCGAACGTCGTCGACCACATGTACCAGAAGTTGGTCTCGAAGAACGCGGGAGAAAGGCAGTCGGTGATCGGGCGATCCGCCAGTTCGCCCTCGTCGGATCGGCTGAGTTTCAACAGCTCGGCCCGGTCCCGCATCGAGAACCCCATCGACGACACGGGGACGATCGCTCGGCGGCGGTCGATGAGTCGCGCCTGCGAGTGCGCCTGGGTGCCGATGCCCCGATCCCAGAGTTTACGCTGCAATTGCAGGTGTTTTGGTTTCTCGCGGTCGGTAACTCACCTCTTTCGGGAGTGGCTGAGCGTGTAGGTACGCTGCATACGCTCGCACCCAAACTTTGCTGAGGACCAGCACCCGC
>JANNQE010001202.1:0-3552 GCA_031441625.1 Planctomycetia bacterium | reverse complement strand
TGGTCATCGCACCCAGGCCTCCGCTCGCTTCGCTCGCTCCGACCTGGGCTGACAGAACCCGGCCTTTCAGGCCGAAAACGCTGCCCTCACTTGTCGTCGTCCTCGGCCTTCGCCTTCAGCTTGATCTTGCACCCGGCGGCGGCGCTCGTCTCGGTCGTCTCCACCTTCTTGCCGGCCAACGCCGCCGTCACCGCCGCTTCCAGGTGCTTCACCGACGCCTCGCCGGGCGGGGCCTTGTCGTCCATCGCCCCGGTGTACACCACCTTGCGGTCCTTGTCCAAGACGAAGAACTCGGGCGTGTACACGGCCCCGTACTTCTTCGTCACCTCCTGCGTCGGGTCGCTCAAGTAGGCGAACGGGAACTCCTTCTTCTTCGCCCGCTTGGTCATGTCGTCCAGCGTGTCGCCCTTGCCGCTGTTCGGGTTGATGGCCACGAACCCCACCTTGCTCTTCTCCCCGGCGAACTGCTTGGCGAACGCGATGATGCGGTCCTCGTAGGCGTCGGCCACCGGGCAGGTGTTGCACGTGAACACCACCACCAGCACGTCCTTGCCCTTGTAGTCGGCGGCGGCATGTTTTTTGCCGTCCGTTCCGGTCAGGTCTTTCCACTCGGGGGCGGCGTCGCCGGGGGCGAGCACCTTGTTGAACTTGCCCTGCTTGGCGACGAGCGGGGCGGCGAGCAGCAGCAGTACGGCGAGCGAGCGGAGCATCGGAACCTCCGGGGCGAGTGAGCGGAACGCGGACTGGGTTAAGGTATCGCGTGGGGGGCGGTGTGGGGACCTCACCCCCCGGCCCCCTCTCCCGTGGGAGAGGGGGGGGTTAAGGCGACGATCTCTCGGTCCGTCGGCGAGCGGGAAGGCATTTCAGCAGGTTGAACACCCCCTCTCCCCTGGGAGAGGGGGCTGGGGGGTGAGGTCCCCATTTACGCCGAGTAAGGAAACCTCTCCACGCGGGTAAATCCTCTCCCCCGCGGGCGAACCGCGGCTACACATGACTGCGTCTTTGCCCGCTCGCCCGTGAACACCGGAGGGAGTCGTGAGTCACCCGCGCACCATCGCCGTCAGCCTGATCGCCGCCGTGCTGGTGGCGGTCGGGTGCAAGCCGCCCCCGCCGCCCAAGCAAGACCCGACCCCGCCGCTCGTCACCGTCGCCCGCCCGGCGATGCTGCCGGTGCAGACTTACAACGACTACAACGGCACCCTGGAAGCGGTGCAGACGGTGGAGATCCGCGCGCGGGTGAAGGGCTACCTGGAGCAGGTGTTCTTCAAGGAGGGGGAGGAGGTGCAGGTGAAGGCCCCGCTGTACGAGATCGACCCGCGGGAGTACCAGTCGGCGGTGGCCAAGAGCGAGGCGGACATCGCCCGCGCGGTCGCCGACGCGGCCAGTGCCGAGGCCCAAGTGCAGTTGGCACAATCCGAGCAGGACCGGCTGGAGAGCCTGGGCCGCAGCGCCACCAAGAGCGAGCTGGACAAGGCGAAGGCGGTGCTGGCCGCGAACAAGGCGTCGGTGGACGTGGCGGCGGCGAACAAGCGGTCGGCCGAAGCCGCCCTCCGCTCGGCCAAGTTGCAACTCGGGTACACGGACATCAAATCGCCCATCGCCGGCCGCATCAGCCGCACCCTCGTCACCCCCGGCAACCTGGTCGGCGGGACGGCCGCCGACACCCTCCTCACCACCATCGTCAGCACCGAGTCGGTGTACGTGTACTTCGACGCGCCCGAGCGGGACCGCGAGCTGCTCGACCGCCCGCGGACCAACGGGGCGGCCAAGCCCGACCCGCGGCCGGTGCTGGTGGGGGTGGCGGCCGAGGACGGCTACCCGCACGCCGGCGAGATCGACTTCAGCGAGAACCGCGCCGACAGTGGCACCGGCACCATTCGCGTGCGGGGCAAGCTGTCCAACCCGGCGTGGGCGGACGGCAAGCGGGCGCTCTACCCCGGCCTGTTCGCCCGCGTGCGGGTGCCGGTCGGCCCGAAGGCCGACCGCCCGGTCATCCCCGAGGAGGCACTCATGACCGGCCAGGAGGGGCGGTTCGTGTATGTCGTCAAAAAGGTGCCGGACCCGAAGGACGATACCAAACTGATCGACATGGTAATTAAGCAGTCGGTGAAGGTGGGGACGACGGTGTGGCGGGCACCCCCGCCGGACGACAAGCGGCCCCGCTGGCAATTGACCGCCGACCAGCCAGGCAAGGACGGCCAGGTGCCCCCGCCGGGGGTGGTGCGGGCGGTGGTGGCCATCGAGAGCGGCCTGACGGCCGACGACGTGGTGATCGTGAACGGGTTGCAGAAGGCGCGGCCGGGCACGCCCGTCACGCCCGACGTGCGGCAGTTCACGCCGCCGGCGGCGAAATAGGCGAGCGGGAGGCGTCAGCCGCCTGGTTCTGTTCACCCACCAGCCCGCTCACGCGGGCCGCTCGCCCGGAGTTGAGCCATGATCTCCCGCTTCTTCATCGACCGGCCGATCTTCGCCAACGTGATCGCCGTCGTCACCCTGCTGTTCGGGGCGGTGGCGCTCGTACGGCTGCCGGTCGAGCGGTACCCGGCCATCACCCCGCCGACGGTGGTGGTGAGCACCGTGTACCCGGGCGCGAACGCCGAGGTGGTGGCGAACACGGTGGCCGCCCCCATCGAGCAGGAGGTGAACGGGGTCGAGCGGATGATGTACATGAGCAGCACCAGCTCGGCCGACGGGTCGTACTCGCTCACCATCACGTTCGAGATCGGCACCGACCTGGACAAGGCGCAAGTGCTGGTGCAGAACCGCATGAGCGTGGCCGAGCCGCGGCTGCCCGAGGAGGTGCGGCGGCAGGGCGTCACGGTGAAGAAGCAGTCGCCCAGCATCCTGCTGGTGGTGTCGCTCACCGCGCCCGGCAAGAGGGAGATCGGCGGCCAGCCGGTGGGCCTGTTCCTGAGCAACTACGCCACCCTGCGGCTGCGGGACGAGCTGAGCCGGGTGGACGGGGTGGGGGAGGTGAACGTCCGCGGGGCCGGCGCGTACTCCATGCGGGTGTGGACGGACCCGGATAAGTTGGCGTCGCGGGGGCTGACCACGTCCGACGTGCTGGCCGCCCTCGCCCGCCAGAACGTGCAGGTGGCCGCCGGGCAGGTGGGCCAGCCGCCCAACCCGTCCGGGCAGGCGTTCCAACTGACCGTCACCACCCTCGGCCGGCTGACCGACGCCACGCAGTTCGAGGAGGTCGTGGTGAAGAGCGGGGGGGCCGGGCAGATCGTGTACTTGCGGGACGTGGCCCGCGTCGAACTCGGCTCGCAGGGGTACGACTCGTACACGGAGAAGAGCGGGGAGGAGTCCACCAACATCCTCGTCTACCAGTTGCCGGGGTCGAACGCGCTCGACGTGGCCAAGCGGGTGAAGGCGGCCATGGACAAGGTCCGGCCCACCCTGCCCGACGGCGTCGAGTACAGCATCCCGTTCAACACCACCAAGTTCGTGGAGAAGTCGATCGAGGGGGTGTACGAAACGCTCATCGAGGCCGGCGCTCTGGTGCTCATCGTCATCCTCGTGTTCCTCCAGAGCTGGCGGGCGCTGCTC
>JANNQE010001201.1:0-1652 GCA_031441625.1 Planctomycetia bacterium | reverse complement strand
CTGAAACGCCAACCTGCTAACCGCGAAGGAACTGGCCCCTCGCTCGCGCGTCGGGCTAACAAGCGGGTCGCGGCGAATGGAAACACCCCCCCCTACGAGACCCCCACCATGCCCCGCATAGCCGTCACCCTCGCCGCACTCGTCGCCCTGGCCGCGCCCGCTGTCGCCGGAGAGACGCTCGCCGAGTCGCTGTACGCCAAAGCGCCCGCCGTCCTCCAGAAGCTGAAGAAGAAGGACATGACCGCCGTCGGCGTGCTCAAGTTCACCGCCGCCGACGACGGCAAGTCGGCCGACACCCTGAAGGAACTCGGCCTGACCCTCGCCGTCCGCACCCAGACGGCCCTCGTGCTGGCCAACAAAGACCCGCAGTTCGTCGTCATCGAGAACCCGAACGGCCAGGTGACGAAGGCCCACCTGCACGAGGCCAACCACCTGACCGAAGCCGGCCGCAAGGCGTTCTTCGGCATGAAGTACCTGCCCGCGTTCGGCAAGGACGACGCGGACGCCGGCGGGTTCATCGTCGGCACCGCTCGCGCGGACAAGGGCCGCAAGACGCTGTCGCTCAAGCTGCAAGTGTTCGACAAGCAGGGCACGCTCACCGACCTGACCGACGAGTGGGCGGTGGACACCGACTCCGAGGTGCTGGGCGAGTTGGGCGACAGCTACGCCCTCCCGCCGATCACCCGCAAGGCGGTCGTGAGCGGGCAGCCGGTGAAGCGGGAGGAGATTCAGAAACTGGTGGTGGAAACGGCGGTGGCGGTGGTGAAGGCCACCCCGCCCACGCCCGAGACCAAGCCGGTGCCCAACCCGGCGATGGACAACTGCCCGATCAAGTGGGAGATTCGGTACAACGACAAGGTGCAGGCGGTGTCCGGGTCGCTGCTGGCCGAACCCGACGAGGCCGACAAGGTGTCGTTCGTGCTCACCAACCCGAGCAAGGACGAGACCTACGCCGTAGTACTGCTGGTGAACGGCGAGAGCACGCTTTACAAGGAGCGGCAGGCGGTGGCCAAGTGCCGCAAGTGGATCCTGGAGCCGCGGACGGAGACAGTCATCACCGGCTTCCAGACCGGGCCGGTCGAGACGAAGCTGTTCAAGGTGGTCCGGCCCGAAGACCCGGAAGTGGACGCGGTGCGGTACTCCGAAAACCTCGGCCAGTTCCGGCTGGTGGTGTTCGCCGGCAAGGTGACGGACAAGAACCCGAACCCGCCGGACGGGAAGAGCGTGGACGAGGTGTCGGCCATCGCCAACGCCCGCCTGAACCACCGCCCGGACGGCGTCCGCCCGCAGTCGCTCGAGGAGCTGCAAGCCGCCCTCACCCGCACCGGCCGCGACGGCAGCAACGCCCGCGGGGTGGTGGTGGCCGGGGCGGCGGCCGAGTCGAAGACGGTGCAGGCGTGGTTCGCGGTGGCGTCGGATCAGCCGGTCGCCGACATCACGCTGCGGTACCACCACCCGAAGAAGTGATTGTTACTGACGGTCAGGTGACGAATGCCAGTCCAACGACTGCTTCAGGCCGATGGCCTGGGAGTGTTCAGCCCAGGGCAACGCCCTGGGTGGGCCATGCCACCCACCCCGCAGGCTGAAGGCCTGCCACCCCTTCGGGGTGGTGGGGAATGGGGGTCGTGAACCCAGGGCGTTGCCCTGGGCTG
>JANNQE010001200.1:0-1580 GCA_031441625.1 Planctomycetia bacterium | reverse complement strand
GAGCCGCCGGGTAATCGGTACCACCCGGCGGCTCACACCGCCGGTTCACCAGCCAGGTACTGAACAGACTTGCATCTCGCGGAATACGTGTTATTCTGTCCACTATCGCCCACCCCGAACCGAGGATGTCGTCATGTCCGTTCAGTCCAAGCCGCCCGGCTACCACTCCGTCACCCCGTACCTGATCGCCAAGGACGCGCACGCGGCCATCGCCTTCTACAAGGAGGCGTTCGGCGCGGTCGAGACGTGCAAACTGCTCATGCCCGACGGCAGCATCTGCCACGCCGAGATCCGGATCGGCGACTCGAACATCATGATCGGCGAAGAGAACCCGACGTGGGGGAGCAAGAGTCCGCTCGCCCTGAACGGCACGCCGACCGGGTTCATGATCTACGTGCCCGACGCCGACACCGCGTTCACCCAGGCGCTGAAGGCGGGGGCGACGGTGGAGAAGCCGGTGGAGAACCAGTTCTGGGGCGACCGCACGGGCAGCGTGATCGACCCGTTCGGGCACAAGTGGACCCTCGCCACGCACGTCGAAGACGTGAGCGAGCACGACATGCAGAGCCGCCTCGACGGGTGGATCGCCGGCATGAACGAAGGCCAGAAGCAGGCGGCATAACCCGCCGTCATCAGTCATCAGTCATCAGTCATCAGCCAAACTGCGTCACTGTCGCGCACCATTCGGCCGAATGACTAATGACTGGTGACTGATGACCGGGAGTATCACTGCATGGACGCCACTGTCGCCGCCCCGACCGCCCTCGCCGCCCCGCGGTTCAACCCGCTGCTGCCGTACTTCGCCGTCTTCCGCACCGACCTGCGGCAGACGTTCCACAGCTGGTTGTTCCGCCTGTGGGTGATGGTGGTGGTGATCGCCTCGGTGGGCTACGGTCTGTACAAGTTCGGCATCCACCGCGAAGTCGGGCTAGTGCAATCCGCGAGCGAACAGACCGGCGTGCTGCTGGGCAGCGTCGGCGTCCTCACGCTGGCGTTCGTGTCGCTCATCGCCGTCCACGCCGTCAGTGGCGAGCGCGGCACGGTGGCCGACAGCATCCTGTCGCGCGGCATCAGCCGGCGGCAGTACTTCGCGGCCAAGTGGCACTCCCGCTCGGTGGTGCTACTGGCGGCCTTCGCCGTCCTCTCGACCGGCGTGCTGACGGCCTACCACTACCTGCTCGAACCCGACCTGTCGTTCGGCGGGTGTGCGGTCGGCATCGCGGTGGCGGCGGCGGTGCTGGCGGCGGTGATCGCGTGGGGCGTGACGGTCGGGGCCATGTCGAACGGCACGGTCATCGGCGTCACCCTCTTCTGGCTGGCGCTGTTCGGCAGCCTGTTCCTGCTGTCGTTCCTACCGCCGCCGTTCCCGAGCGGGTCGGGGTTGCTTTCCGGGCTGCGGTCCACCCTGCGGGGGCACTACGACCCGGCGAAGGTGGGGTGGGTGATCGGCGTCAGCCTGCTGGTGGCCGCGGTCGGCGGCGCGGTCGGGCTGGTGGGATATTCGAAGAAGGACGTGTAACGCAGTCCGGCGAGCGGGGGGCGTCAGCCCCCTGGTGTGGGAAAGCACCAGGGGGCTGACG
>JANNQE010001199.1:0-1647 GCA_031441625.1 Planctomycetia bacterium | reverse complement strand
CTCGGCCACCAGTTCCCGCAGGTCGGTCAGGTCCTTGCGGCTGTCGCCGTTGTGCCGCTCGACGAACGCCGTGTTCACCACCCGACTCACCGCCGACATGGCCAACGCCAGCAGCAGGCTGAACCAGGTGCCGAACACCAGCGTGGTGCTCACCGACACCACCCGCCCGTTCGCCCGGTGCTTGTGCACGGTGGCGTACGTTAGCCCGGCCGGCATCACCACCGTCGGATTCCGCGGGCGACCCGGCTTCCCCGTGCGGGGTGGCGTCACCACCCGCCCGTAGGCGGTGCGGATGGCGTCGGCGGACACCGGGTACTCATCGGAGGTCATCAGCCACGGGATGCGTGCCCCCGTCCGCTGGCGGAAGTCGGCCATCAGTTCGTGCGTCGCCTCGGCCGTCCGTTTGCCGACCACCAGACTGTCCACCAGCCGGCTCTCCGGGTCGAGGGCCACGTGGTCCCAGCAGTCGCCCGCGGCCTGTGCGCCGGGGTCGCAGTTCTTCTCCTTCTGGCCGACGAAGCCCCACTTCTCGTCGAACTGCACTTCAGTGGTCGTCGGGGGAAAAAGCCACGAGCTCGTCGTGCAGTTGCTGGGCGTGACCGCCGGCCAGGCGGACGTCGTGGGTGACGGTGTCGCGGTGCACGCCGACCAGGCGGGCCATCTTGCGGGTGCCCACACCCTCGGCATCGACCCGGCGAAAGAGCTGTACGACGGCTCGCGGCCGGTGCCGATCACCGACGGCGGGATGCCGATCCGCCATTTGTTCGGGTGATCGAACTCGGCGGCCGGTCGTTCCACTCGCCAACCTCACCCGCCGGCCTTCGTGCCGGCCATTTTCATTTTCCGCGCCCCCCGGTTGCCTCCCCCGACGCTCACCAGGGTGTGACGCGGGACGCCGACCCCGACCGCAACGAAAAATCACACAGGGGTCACCAACCGGAGAGACGACCATGCGGAAGATCACCACCCTCGCCCTGCTGACCGCCGCCCTGTTGACCGGCACCACCGCGACCGCCCAGGAGCCGACCCCGACCCCGACGGCGGCCAAACCGGCCCCGGCCGCAACGGTGAAGAAGCTGACCGACGACGAGCTGATGAAGCTGGTGGAGGACCTGGGGTTCGAGATCACCAAGCGGCCGGCGGAGACGGACGCGGTGAAGCGGGTCAACATCAAGGTGACCCGCGGGGACATGGACGTGCCCATGTCGATCAACCTGAACGGGGACAAGTCGCTGGTGATGGCGTTTGTGACCGTCGGCAAGATGGGGGAGGCGGAGTTGGGCAACGCCCCGGCCCTGCTGAAGCTGCTGGAACTGAACGACGGGCTGCTGACCGCCGGCAAGGGCAAGTTCCTGGTGAACGCGAAGACGAAGGTGTTGTGGATGTCGGCGGTGTCCGAGAACCGCGGCGTCACCCCGAAGGTGCTCCGCGACCACATCGAGGAGACGGTGGCGGCCGTGTGCGACCACCGCGACGCCTGGGACTTCACCAAGTGGGCCAAGCCGGGCGACGTGAAGACGGAAGCGAAGAAGTAAGACGCCCCACTCTTCGCGGGGGGGGTAACCAGCCAGGGGCGGTTGACAACCCCCCACCAAAGAAGCGAACACGGTAACACCAACAGCATCCCCCAGCATGCGAAAAAACCCC
>JANNQE010001198.1:0-4556 GCA_031441625.1 Planctomycetia bacterium | reverse complement strand
GGTCGGTCAGTCGCGGCGGCGATTGCCGCAGGAAGTGATCGTACTCTTCCTGAACCTGCCGCTCCTTTTGCAGGACGTCGTTCCAGCTCTTTTCCAGCGTCGCGGCCACCAGCCGATTCTCCGGATCGACGGCGCGATAGCCCGGATTATTCACTGCCGTCATCGATAACACCCTGTCGAAGAGCACAAGTCCAGGATTTTTCAGGGTTTGGGTCGCTGGACCGAAGCGGACCAGCAACAACAGTCCGCTCGGCGTGACGCAGCGGGTCGGCGGAGCAGAAGACGTGGCCTGTCGAGTCCCGCGTTCCCCGGTCCCGCGGTCGAGGGGAGCGAGCTGTCGGCGGTTCGCGCCGTGCCTTCCGCGGTCACCCGGAGCGATCGGCCACTTTCCGCCAGCCGCCCACCATTCGGCCTACCGCGTCCAGCTCTTCGGCCGCAAGCCCGTAGCCGGTCGCCCGCAGGCACCGCAGGTCGTACGGCAGTTTCGCCCGCTACGGTAGAGTCCTGACCGGGCGAAACCCGTCCGCGTAGAAGCGGTTCCCCGGCCGATTGCTGACGCGGCTGGCGGTCCGCAGGAAGACCGGCAGGCTGCTGAACGAGCCACCCCGGAGAAGGCGGTTATGACGTTCGTCAATTAGTGATAGCTTTAGGTTCTCGATGTCCTCCGTCTGACCTGTGACATACAGCAAAGCCGGATCTTCCACCCACTCCAGCGCATTCCCCAACACGTCGAACAGACCCAACTCGTTCGGACGCAAACTCCCCACCGGCCACGCCCGGTCCTCCGCGTTCTTCGCGAACCACCCGTACCGCGGCAACAGGTCCTCGCCCCGACCGTGATACCGCGCGGTCACTGCACCACCCCGACACGCATACTCCCACTCGGCTTCCGTCGGCAGACGATAGCCCGTCAACTTCAGGTGACCCACCTTCATTTGCATTCCTTCCCCGTACTCGCCCCCCTTCGCCGGCTCGTAACACCACTGGTCTTCCGGAATCCCCTCCCGTTCGCTCAGCCAGTTGCAGTACGCGGCCGCGTCGTACCACGTCACCGTCACCGCCGGCGTGTCCGGACCGGGACTGTACCGCTTCGTCCAGTCGTGCTTCGGACGAAACCGCAGGAACTGCTCCACCGTCACCTCCTTCGTCCCGAGCGCGAACGTCCGCCCGATCCGCTTCCGGTGCGGCGGCTCGTTCACCTCCACCCGACCCGGCTCCGTCTTCGGCGAACCCAGCGTGAACTCCACCGGACCCCGCACCACCGCGAACGTCTGACCCTCGCCGTTGACGAACCAGTCCCGCTTCTCCACCACCGCCGGCGCGGGCAGCAACGGACCCACCGGGACTGGCACCGGGGCGAGGGCCGCCAGACCCCGCGCCAGCACCTTCGCCCGCATCGCCGCCGCCAACTCCGCGTCGATCGCGGCGACTTCGTTCGCCTTCCCCCACTTCTGACGCAACAGCCAGTCGATCGCCCCGTGCAAACCCGGGTCCGGGTGCTCCCGATACACCAGCAGCAGCTTCGCCGTCAGCGCCTCGTGCTCCGCCGCCGGCACCACCTCCACCGGGAAGCCCCCGAGCGCCACCAGCAACGCCCGCTTTGCCGACACGTCCGGTTCCATCTCGAACCGCCGCATCAGGGCCAACGGGTCCGCCCCCAGATCGACCAGCCGCGCCAGCAGGTAGCTCCGCGCCGTCGGGTCCCCGTCCTTCGGGAACGCGAACACCGGCCACACCGACTCCGCCTCCCCCAGCGTCAGCAGCACCGCCGCCGCCTGGGCACGCCGCCGGGCCAGCGTCTCGTGCTGTTCGTCGGTCCAATCCTGTTTCGGCTTCTTCGCCTGCTCCGCCTTCAGCACCGGAATCACGGCCCCCTTGTTCGCGGTCACAGTCGGCACGAACTGGGCCGCGTGTCGCGGGTCCACCTGCAACATCAGGTCCGCCGCCTCCGCCGGCCGGTCCCCCGTGTACCGGGCCAGCGCCCTGGCCGTCAGGTCGTACCCGCTCACCTCGGCGGCCAGTTGCACCTCGTCCAGCTTCCCGCCCCGCAGCCGGCCTCGCGCTTCCGGATACCGCTTCACCAGCGCCGGCAACAGCACCCCGCGGACCGGCTCCAGGGCCGCGAACCAGACCGCCGCCGCCAGCGGGTTCTCCAGCACCACCAGGTCGGCCACCGCCGGGGCGACCGCCTTCCACTGCTCGTCCTCGGGGGCCAGACCCGCCAACGCGCACGCCGCCCGCACCCGCTTCCCGTCGTCGGCCTTGGCGTCGGTCAGCACGGCCCACAACCCCGGAGTGACTGCTTCCTCGTGCGGCTTGAGGGCATCGCGGAGGGTGAGCAGCTCCTCAGACTTGCACGCCGGCAGGTACGCGGCCAGCTCCGCCGCCCGCTGCGTCTCCTCGACCAGCAGCGCCAGCCGGGCGTGCAACCCCGGCTTCGTGCCCACCGGCCGACCGGCCAGTTCCCGCAACTTCGCCCCCGTCAGGTCGCGGAACTCCGTAAGATCGTTCACCACCCGCGGCACCGACACCGTCTCGGCCGTCGAGAGGGCATCGACCAGGGCACCGGCCCGCGTCTCCCGGAGGTCCGCCTGTCGCTTCGTCTCGGCGACGAGATTGTCCTCCGCCCGCTGCTTCTCGTTCGCCAGTCGGTCGGCTTCCTGTTGCTTCTCCGCCCGATCCTGCTGCACCACGGTCGCCGCGATCCCGCCCCCGACCGCCACCAGCACCACGAACCCCGCCAGCGCCAACTGCACCCGCCGACGCTTCCGTTGTTCCTCGGCCTTCGCCTCGGCGGTCGCCTTGTCCCCTTCGGCCTTCACGCGGTCCAACTCCGCCCGACGCAACCTCGCCTCCACACCCGCCCGGTAGTCCGCCACCTCCGCCGCCACCGCCCGCGCGTCCGCCGGACGGTCGCCTGTGTCCGCCGACAGACACCGCCGGGCCACCCCGACCAACTCCGCGTCCGCGTCGCACCCGTCGAGCCGGGTGAACACGTCCGCCAGGTCCGCGGCCGCCGCCTTGCCAATCGTCTCCCGGCCCGTCGTGCCGACGAACGCCGGCCGGCCGGTCAGGACCGTGGCCAGAAACGATCCCAGAGCGAACACGTCGGCCCGGGCATCGACCACTTCCCCGCGGGCCTGCTCCGGAGCCATGTATCCCGGCGTGCCCATGACCGTTCCCGCCCGCGTCAAGTCGGCGGCGTCGGCGGTCGGGTCCGCGTCTGGCCCGTCGGACTCCGCGGCCCGCTGTTCCTTGGCCAGCCCCCAGTCCATCACCTGCACCTCGCCGAACTCGCCGACCATCACGTTCAGCGGCTTCAGGTCGCGGTGGATGACACCACGGCTGTGGGCGAACCCGACGGCCTGGGCGATCGACTCGAACACCTGCACGAACCGCGGCAGATCGGCGGCCGGCGAGGGCCGTTCCTTCAGCAGATCGGCGAGAGTGCGACCGCGGATCAGCTTCATCACCAGGTAGTGGCCGCCGCCGGCCAGAGTGCCCAGCGCGTGCACCGGCGGGATCCCGGGGTGCGGCAGCCGGGCGGTGATCTTGCTCTCGGTGACGAACCGCTCGGCGTTGGCACCGGGCAGCAGCGTCTTGATGGCCACTTCGCGGTCGAGGGTCAGGTCGCGGCCGGCGTAGACGCACCCCATGCCGCCGCGGGCGATCTCGCCGGTGATCGTGTAGCCGGGGAGGTCCGGGGCACCGGCCGGCGGGTCGGGCAGGCGGGGGTTGGTGGAGTCGGCGGAGGCGTCCACCGTGGCCGGCTCGGCGGGCGGCACGAGAGCGGTGCGGTCGGGGTCGCCGGACGGGAGGGTGGCCGGGTCGGGCTTGGCGGAGCGGGTGGCATTGGGGTCGGGCACGGTCGGCTCCCCGCGGGTGACGTGCTGCCGATGATACCCACCGGCCGGACGGCGGGCCACGATCTCGAACCGGAGGTGACGGAACCGCTGTCGGCGGTCGTCAACACGGTGGCCGCCCGAGCCGCGGGTGACAACACCGGAGACCGACCATGCCTCCCCAATCCGCGTCCCTCTTCGACTTCTACGAACCGCTGCCCATTCAGGTCGAGGTGTCCGACGCCCCGCTCACCTCCGACGCGGGGCTGTTGCCCCTGCGCCAATTCGACGACCGCATCGGCCTGACCACGCAGTTCGCGGCCGCGTTGCACGACCCGCGTGATCCCGATCGCATCGACCACACGTTCCCCGAGATGGTCCGGTCCCGCGTCTTCGGCATCCTCGCCGGATACGCGGACCAGAACGACCACGACACCCTCCGCACCGATCCCGTTTTCAAGCTCATCGCCGACCGCTCGCCCGACGACGCGGACCTGGCCAGCCAGCCGACACTCTCCCGGTTCGAGAACCGGATCGACATCCCCTCCCTGTTCCGCCTCCGCGATGTACTCATCGACCAGTTCATCGCCTCCTTCGCGGAGCCGCCGCTCACGCTGACCATCGACCTCGACGCCGTGGACGACCCGACCCACGGGTCGCAGCAACTGACGCTCTTCCACGGCTTCTACGACCAGTACCAGTACCTGCCGCTGG
>JANNQE010001197.1:0-2535 GCA_031441625.1 Planctomycetia bacterium | reverse complement strand
CGCTGCCACGCCGGTCTCTTACGCTGCGATGAGCCGGGATTGCTGACGCTTGGCCCAGACGTTGGGCAGGAGCGGTGCGAGTTGGTCCGCGGTCGGCTTCTCGCCCAGCGCGTGGAGGGCCGGAAGAACCTCCCGCAGGTAGGCCGCCGCGTCCAGGCCCAGGTGCCGACAGGTGCCCACCAGCGAGAAGTGAACCGCCGCTCGCTCGCCCGCCGTCGCGCTGCCCACGAACTTCCAATTGCTCCGACCCACCGCGATGAGTCGCAGTGTTCGCTCGCTCAGGTTGTTGTCCGGCGACAGTCGCCCGTCGTCGGCGTACCTCACGAACGCCGCCCAGTGATTCGTCACGTACCGAATCGCAGCCCCCACGGCCGACTTGGGCAACGCCGTCCCGAGCGTCGCGTCGAGCCACGCCTTCAGGTCGTTCAGGATCGGCAGTGCCTGAGATTGCCGTACCGTGTGACGGGCGGCGATGTGCTCCGGGGTGTCCGGCGGCGGGAGTTGGTGCTCGACGTGGTACAGCCGGTGGATGAGTTCGACCGCCTTCGCCCCGGCGTCCCCCGCGTCGAGGAACTTGCGGCGGGCGTGAGCCCAGCACGCGACGTGCTTCGCCCCGGCCGCGAACAGGCCGTTGTACTGCGACAGGCAATCGGCGTGCACGTAGCCTCGGAACCCTGCGAGGAATTGACCGGGGCCACTCGCGGCATCGTAGCCCGTCGTGAAGTGGAAGAGTGTGTACGGGGCCGTCGTGTCCCCGATCGCCACCCAGAAGTGGCCGTGCGGCATCGTTCGTTCGCCCGGTTTGGCGAACCGCGAGCGGGTGTCGTCGGACCAGATCACCGGGCACGCACGCACCCGGTCGAGCATCAACTGGTACAGCGGCGTGAGCAGGACCGCCGACTGCGTCATCCAGTCGCCCAGGGTACTCTCGGCCACCGTCACACCCGCGCGTGCGATCCGGGCGACCTGGCGGTGCAGTGGCAGGTGATCCAGACACTTCCCGACGATGACCTCGGCGAGCAAGCCGGGACCGCACAGTCCCTTCTCGATCGGCCCGACGGTGCTCGGGGTGGCGGTCCGGATCCGGTCCTCGGGCGGGACCGTCGTGGGGCACTGCTCACAGGCGTAGGTCTTGCGGATCGTGCGTCGCACGAAGTACGGGGTCGGGTCGCAATCGAGTTGCTCGGTCTGGGTCTGGCCGATGTACACGCGGTCGGTGCCGCACCCCGGACAGCGGCGCTCCTCGGGCGTCAGGTCGAGGACGGTGTCGCGACGCTCGAGGTGGGCCGGCAGTGGCGAGCGGCCGTGGTCGTGGCGTCGCTTGGCCGGCGGGTCGCCGGGGGCCATCGGTGGCTTCGGGGTGCGCTCGGACCGCCGGCCGAAGCGGTGCGTCGTGGCCCGGTCCACCTTCGCCCGGAGTGTTGCGACCTCGGCCCGGAGTTCGTCGATGGTGCGTTGGAACTCCTCCGCCTGGTTCCGGAGTTGCGTGCGGAGTTCGGCGTTCTCGGCCCGGAGCCCGCGTACCATCCCGTGGAGGGTCGGCACGTCGGTCGGTAGCGGTGCGTCGGCGTCCATGCCGGAGTGTGGGTCACGACGCTCGGGTGCGCCAGCGGCACGCT
Organism: Planctomycetia bacterium; assembly: GCA_031441625.1. Taxonomy (GTDB): domain Bacteria; phylum Planctomycetota; class Planctomycetia; order Gemmatales; family Gemmataceae; genus JALHQU01. The sequence goes on along the minus strand of JANNQE010001197.1, from coordinate 916 downwards.
ACGGATTCGGGCGAGAATACCGCTTGAACCGCCGGGCCGACGGGTAGTCGATGCCGTCCAGGATCATGGCGAACTCGGTCGCGGTGAGTTCGAGCGTACGGTCCGTTGGCGTGGGGAAGTGGTACCGCCCGCGCTCGAGTCGCTGGCACCAAAGACAAAGTCCGTGGCGGCTCCAGTATAAGACTTTGAGACGATTGGCCGCGGCGTTGGTGAAAATGAACAGGTGGCCACTTAAGGGGTCGGCCTTGAGGGTGGATTGGACGTGCCGGTACAAGCCGTCGAACCCGAGGCGGAGGTCAACCGCTCCGCCGTACCAGAGCTTGGTGGTCGGCGGGATGCTCAGCACGGGCGAGCCTCCACGGCATGCACGACGGCGGCGATCACCTCCGGTCGGGCGTCGGGTGGGAACCGCAGGACGGTGCCCGACGGGAACACCACCTCGACCGGCGGCCCGGCGGGCGACGGTGTCAGGCGAATGGGGACGAGCGTGGGCCGAACCGGGTCGGGTGACGTGGCCGCGCCCGCGAGGGTCCGCTTCCACACGTAGAAGGACGGGACCGAGACGCCCTCGGCGGCGCAGAACTGGGCGACCGTCTGGTTCGCTCGACCGAACCGCTCCAGTCGCTCGACCCACAGTTGACGGGTGGCGACCGGGTCACGGCGACGGGCACCGGGGACAGCAGGCACGGCGGCATCCTCCATGGGAAACGGATGCCGTCGAACTTACCTCACCTGTCAATCACGCGATCCGCCGGTCGTGTACATTGCTCATCTTTTTCTCGCCGAAGGATGTTGAGTATGCTTTCGGCTGGGACAAGTTCAAAATAGCCATTGATGCCGACAAGATGCGGCAGAGAAACAATATTTCAGGCAAGGTGGGTGACATGCCGGTGAAGGATTTGTGCGGGTGGGCGGG
>JANNQE010001196.1:0-7193 GCA_031441625.1 Planctomycetia bacterium | reverse complement strand
CGCCTGGGTGCGGTCGGAACCCAGGCGGCTCACGCCGCCGGTTCACCAACATCGGATGACCCCACCTTCCCCTTTCCGAATCGTGCCCGCCGGCGTAGTGTAGTTGTTCGCCGCATCTGCCCGCGTGAACCCGGTCGCTCGCCGGCGACCGTCCTTCCCGATACGGTTGATGCCGGCCTGCCAGTCAGCCGCCCCGGAGGATCGAGCGTGTCCGTCGAGCAACGCGTCATCGAAATCGTGTGCGAACACCTGGCCGTGAACAAAGAAACGGTCACCCGCAGCACCAGTTTCCAAGAGGACATCGGGGCCGACTCCCTGGACATCGTGGAGTTGGTGATGGAGTTGGAAGAGGAGTTCGACATCCAGATCCCCGACACCGACGCCGAGAAGATCAAGACCGTCGGCGAGGCCATCGACTACATCGAGGCCAAGCAGAAGGAGAAGGGCGGCGGCGACGCGGTCGCCAAAGCCTGATTCCGTCCGCCGCGGGTTCCGGTCCACGGGTCGGAACTCGGACCCCCGGAACTCCCGTTGGACCCCCTCATGTCTTCCCGCCGTCGCGTGGTCGTCACCGGCCTGGGCACCGTCAACCCGCTGGCGGTGTCGGTGCCCGGCTACTGGCGGGGGCTGCTCGCCGGAAAGAGCGGCATCGGCCCCATCACCCTGTTCGACACGACCGACTTCAAGGTGAAGTTCGCCGGCGAGCCGAAGGGGTTCGACCCGACCGGCATCGTCGAACCCCGCGAGCTGCGGCGGCTCGACCGCTTCACGCAGTACGCGATGGTGGCCGCCCGCGAGGCCCTCGGCGACAGCGGGCTGGAACTGGGCACGCTCGACCCGTACCGCGCCGGCGTTATTTTGGGCACCGGCATCGGCGGCATCGACGAGTTCCAGGACGGCGTGGGGGTGCTGAACGCCAGAGGGCCGAACCGGGTGAGCGCGTTCGTCATCCCGAAGATGATCGGCAACGCCGCCGCCGGCAACATCTCCATCAAGTGGAACCTCCGCGGGCCGAACACGACCGTCACCACCGCGTGCAGCAGCGCCGCCCACGCGCTCGGCGACGCCATGCGGCAGATCGCCTACGGGTTCGCCGATGTGATGGTGTCCGGCGGGACGGAAGCCGGCGTCGCCCGCATCGCCATGGCCGGGTTCACCAACATGAAGGCCCTGTCGGAAAACAACGCCGACCCGCAGGGGGCCAGCCGCCCGTTCGACAAGGGCCGCGACGGGTTCGTGCTGGCCGAGGGGGCCGGGGTGCTCATCCTCGAAGAGTACGAGCACGCCAAACGCCGCGGGGCGAACATCTACTGTGAAATCCTCGGCTGCGGGAACACGGCCGACGCCTTCCACATCACCGCCCCGCACGCGGAGGGGGTCGGGGCCGCCGCCGCCATGACCGCGGCGCTCCGCGAAGCCGGCTGGAACCCGACGGACGTGCAGTACCTGAACGCCCACGGCACCAGCACCCCCCTCGGCGACCTGGCCGAGACGAAGGCCACCAAGCAGGCGTTCGGCGACCACGCCAAGAGGCTGATGATCTCCAGCACAAAGAGCATGATCGGCCACCTGCTCGGGGCGAGCGGGGGCGTGGAAGCGATCGCGTGCGCGCTCAGCCTGAAGCACGGCGTGCTGCACCCGACGATCAACCTGACGAACCAGGACACCGACGCCGGGTGCGACCTGGACTACATCCCGAACGTGGCGCGGGAAGTGCGGGTGACGAAGGTGCTGAGCAACAGCTTCGGCTTCGGCGGGCACAACTGCTCGCTCGCAATGGGCGCGGTGTGATCGGGGCGAGCCGTACTGCGTGAGGAGCCGGGTTGTTCATTCACCCGGCTCCTCACGCAGCACGGCTCACCTGTGGTCAATTGAACATCCGCACCAGGTCGGTGATTCGCACCAACTTCTCGAACTCCCAGCACCTCGCCAGCATCGCGTCGGCCTTCGACTTGCCGTACTTCGGCTCGACCGCCCGGCGGAACTTCGCCTCCACTTCCGCGTCCGTCATCGGGTTACCGGCGTGCCCGCGGGGGAACTCCACCAGCTTTTCCAGCGTGCTGCCGTCGGTCAGCGTCAGCGTGACGCGGTTCGGGATGCCCTTCGGGTAGCGGGTGTCGAGCGCCGCGTCGTGATGCACTTTCACCTTGCCGGTGAACGCCACCCGCGCGGGGTCGGTGAAGTGCCCCGCGTCGAACGATTCCAAATACACGTCGCCGTCGTACAGGGCCGCCGCGGTGCAGTACGGCAGGCTGTGGTCGGCCGTCTCGCGGGTCTTCGGTGCCCACGCCTCCGGGTACTTGCCGATGATGTTGTAGCTGGCCTCGAACGTGTGGATGTCGATCCGCTCCACCTTGCTCACGTCGCCGTTCAGTTCGGCCCGCAGTTGCAGCGCCGCATCGATGGCGCTCTGGCTGTGGTACTCGGCCGGCCAGAACTTGATGTACGTCTTGTTGATCATGAACCCGTCGGCGTTGCCGGTTTCCGCGCCGAACGGGGCGGGGGTGAACCGCTCGCGGGCCACCAGGTTGAAGAACCCCAAGTCGCCTTCAAAAATCGGGGCCGGGCCGGTCATGCCTTCGGCGGCCAGCGTGGCGGCGAACACGCCGTTGCGGGCGGCGTTGGCGAACGCGCACCCCTTCCACATGCTCAGCTCGCCGGATCGCGTTTGGCGAAGGGCGGTGTTGCACACGCCGGCGATGCCGACCGCGTGCGTCGTCTTCGTCACGTCCAGTTTCATCAGTTTGGCGGCAGCAGCGGCCGACGAAATCGCCCCGTAGGTGACGTGATCGACGCCGTGTTTCCGCAGGCTGGCGGCGTCGCAAAACCGGCACTGGATCTCGTACGCCAGCACCGCGGCGGTGATCATGTCCTTGCCGCCGGCCTTCACCGCCTCGCCCACGGCCAGCACCGCGCTCAGGTTGTCGCTCGGGTGCGCCGGCTCCTTGCTCAAGTACGTGTCGTTGAAGTCCAGGTAGCGGATGAGCAGTCCGTTCACGAACGTGGCCCAATCGGGCGAACTGCTGCCCCCGCCGAGGATCAACGCACCCGGGTTGCCGCTCACCCGCCCGGCGCACCGCTTCGCAATCAGGTATGCGTCACTCGGCATGGCACCGACGGCCGTGGCGAACGAGTCGATGAACCGCCGCTTCGTCTCGTGGACGGCTTCTTTGGTGAGCTGGTCGAAGGTGAGGCCGGCGGCGTACTCGGCGAGCCGGCCGGCGAGGGTGGTGGGCATGGGGGGTCTCAGCGGGGGAATGAAGGGTCATCTTATTGGGGGAGACGAAGAGACCTCACCCCCCCCCGTCCCCCTCTCCAACCTGTTACTGACGTTCAGGGAGCGAATGCCAGCGAACCACCCCAGGCCGAAGGCCTGGGAGTGTTCAGCCCAGGGCAACGCCCTGGGTAGGCACCGCTGACCACCGGCAGGCTGAAGGCCTGCGACCGTTCTCCCACCCTTTCAGGGTGGATGGCGGTGGGGTCTCGGTCCCCAGGGCGTTGCCCTGGGCTGAGGACTCCCAGGCCTTCGGCCTGAAGCCGTGGTCCGACTGGCATTCGTCACCTGACCGTCAGTAACAGGCAAGCCGAAGTGCCAAAGTCATCCGCCCCAAGCGGCGCAACCGCACCCGTATCTGCCTGCCGAATCGTTAAATCTGCTTCCCGCCTCCAACCTTCCCCATATTGACATCTCTACCGCTTTCCTTCATCTCACTCGGAGTGCCACCGTGCCCCGACTGCTGCCACTGGCCGCGGCGCTGCTGTTCGTAGCGCCACTCTTCGCCGCCGAACCGCCGAAGAAACGCCCGCTCACCTACGCCGACCAGGACATCTGGGGTTCCGCCAGCGTCGTCGCGCTGTCGCCCGACGGCAAGTACGTCGTGTTCACCCTGAGCGTGCCGAACGCCGACGGGCAGATCGTGGTGAAGAACGTGGCCACCGGCGGTGAAGTGAAAGTGGCCACCGGCGCGCGGGCCAACCCGCTCGGCGGCCCGCCGACGGCCGGTGACGAAGAGGAAGCCGACGATCAGCAACCCACCCCGCCGACCACCCCGCCGGCGGGCGGCACCGCCACCCCCCGCGGACCGAGTGGCAGCCCGACGTTCACCCCCGATTCGAAGTTCGTCTACTTCCCACTCACGCCGACGAAAGCGGAACTGGACAAAGTCCGCGCCGACAAGGTGAAGCCGGAGGAGTTCCCGAAGGCGGTACTGGCGGTGATGGACGTGACCACTGGGCAGATCGTGAAGCGGCTGGAACGGGTGCGGAGCTTCAGCATCGTCGGCGAAGGGGCCGGCGTGCTGGTGACGACGATGGAGGCGAAGGCCCCGCCGACGACCACTCCAAACATGTTCGGGGACGACGCCGACCAGCGACCGCAACCCGGCGGCGGCGGCACTCGCGGGCCGGGCGGCCCCACCACCCCGCCCGCCCCGCCCGTCGGCAACGACCTGACCGTCACGAACCTGGCCGACGGGAAGGCGACCACCTTCGCCGAGGTGCAGACGTTCAACGTCACGAAGGACACGAAGAACCTGGTGTACACCGTCGCGTCGAAGCAGACGGAGAAGAACGGCGTGTACTACGCCGGGCTGCTGGACGCCACGTCCGCCGCGGCCGTCAAGAACGGCGTCGGCCGGTACTACTCGGTGACGTGGGACCGCGACCAGACGAAGCTGGCCTTCTACTTCGACGAGAAGACGACCGCCCCGACCGCCGCGCCGACGCCCGACCCGCTCAACCCGCTACCGCCCGCCCCGCTGGACGCCGACGCCCTCGGCCGCAAGCCGCGGGTGTACGTATGGGAGCGGCCGAAGAGCGGCGACATCGCCAAGGCGACGGCCACGGTGCCGATGGCGGCGGCGCTCTCCCCGCTGTCCATCGTGGCGACCGTGAACAAGGTGTCGGCCGCGGTGGAGGTGCTCGGGCCGACCACGCCGGGACTGAAGAAGGGCTGGCAGGTCGTGGACCGCGGGCTGCTCAGTTTCACCGCCGACGGCAAGAAGCTGCTGGTGAACGCCGCCCCCGAACCCCCGGCAGCACCGACCCCGCCGGCACCGACGACCCCGATGCCGACCACTCCCTCCACCACGCAACCCACGACCCCCACGCCAGGCACCGGCACTCCCGGCACCGGCACACCCGGCACTGGCACGCCGGGCGGCAGTCGCGTCGGCGGCGGGACGCCGAACCCGACCGCCTTCGACATGAACCTGTGGCACTGGAAGGACGAGGCCATTCAGCCGATGCAGAAGCTGCGGGCCGGGGCCGAGCGGAACAAGAGCTACCGCTGCGTCTACTTCCTGGACAGCAAGGAGTTCAAGCACGTGGCCGACGACGACCGCGAGGTGAGCGTGCCGGCCCACGGCGACTGGGGCGTCGGCCGCACCGACAAGCCGTACCGCGGGCAGACGTGGGTGTCGCCCAACCCGGTCGACTACGCCTTCGTGAACGTCCGCACCGGCGAGGCCAAGCCGCTCGTGAGCGGGCTGGGCAGCGGCGTGCAGCCGTCGCCACACCACAAGGCGGTGGCGTGGTTCGACGGCAAGGACTGGTTCGCGGCGAGCGTGCCCGACGGCAAGCCGGTCAACCTGACGGCCAAGCTGAAGGAGAAGTTCTTCAACGAAGAGTTCGACATGCCGATGACGGCCAACAGCTACGGCGCGGCCGGGTGGAGCACCGACGACAAGTACCTGTACGTCCACGACCGCTTCGACCTGTGGCGGCTGGCGGCCGACGGGAGCGAGGCGAAGAACGTGACCGACACCGGGCGGGCGCTCGGCGTGCGGCTGCGACTGCTGCGGGTGGAGAAGCCGGACGACGACACCGCCACCGCCGAGAGCGGTCTCGACGCCACCAAGCCGTGGCTCCTGGCCGCCGAGAACCTGACCACCCGCGACACCGGATTCTACCGCATGACCGCCGGCGGCAAGCCGAAGCTGCTGCTCATGGGTGCCCGCAAGTACGGCGTGCCGAGCAAGGCGAAGAAGGGCGACACGCAAATCCTGACGGTGCAGACGTTCCGCGACTTCCCCGACTACTACGCCACCGACGGCCAGTTCAAGGAGATGAAGCGGCTGACGGACGTCAACCCGCGGGTGAATGAGTTCAACTGGGGCACCGCCGAGTTGGTCAACTTCAAATCAACCGACGGGCAGGCCCTGCAATCCATCCTGGTGAAGCCGGAGAACTTCGACCCGTCGAAGAAGTACCCGATGGTGGTCTACATCTACGAGCGGCTGACGGACGGGCTGCACGCCTTCCGACTGCCGACCGTCACCCGCGGGCAGACGATCAACCCGACGCACTACGCCAGCAACGGCTACCTGGTGCTCATGCCGGACATCGCGTACAAGACCGGCCAGCCGGGGCAGTCGGCCATCAAGTGCGTGCTGCCGGCGATTCAGGCGGTGGTGGACCTGGGGTGCGTGGACGAGAAGGCCATCGGCATCAACGGGCAGAGCTGGGGCGGGTACCAGATCGCGTACATGGTGACGCAGTCGGACCGGTTCAAGGCGGCGGTGGCGGGTGCCCCGGTGAGCAACATGATCTCGGCGTACAACGGCATCCGCTGGGGGAGCGGGCTGCCGCGGCAGTTCCAGTACGAGCACACGCAGAGCCGCATCGGGGGCACGCCGTGGACGGCCCCGCTCAAGTTCATCGAGAACTCGCCGGTGTTCCACGCCGACAAGGTGAACACCCCGCTCATGATGATCCACAACGACCAGGACGACGCGGTGCCGTGGTACCAGGGCATCGAATACTACCTGGCCCTGCGGCGGTTGCAGAAGGAGGTGTATCTGCTGAACTACAACGGCCAGCCGCACAACCTGAGCAACCGCGCCGCCGCCCGCGACTTCGCCGTGCGGATGCAGCAGTTCTTCGACCACCACCTGAAGGGCGAGCCGATGCCCGAGTGGATGGCCAAAGGCGTGCCGTACCTGGACCGCGACAAGGAGAAGGAGCAGTGGAAGAAGCTGTTCGAGGTGGAGAAGAAGTGACCGTGCGGGCGAGCGAGGGGTGAACCCGCGACCTGCGGTCGCGTGCCACCCGCCGGGGAGCGGCGACCGATGTTAGCCTGGGGTTAAGTCAGCGTGCGGAGCGAGCGGAACCCCTGGACACACCGGCGAAAACACACAAGCCCCGGAGGGGCGACAGATCGTGTGTCTGTCGCCCTTCCGGGGCTTGCTCAGTTT
>JANNQE010001195.1:0-1577 GCA_031441625.1 Planctomycetia bacterium | reverse complement strand
GGGTTCTGATCCCCGCTCTCGGCGAGAGCGGGCCACCCTATTCGTCGCCGAGCAGCACTTTCATGTTCACCCCGGAGAAGGTAGCCGATTTCGCCCCACCCACAACAGGTCCGCTGCTGAACACGTGGCACAACGCAATCCCCAGGGCGTCGGCCACGTCGTGCGGTTCGGGCGGTTGGTTCAGCCCCAGTTCCCGCATGACGGCGTGCTGCATCTGCTCCTTGCTCGCCCGCCCGCTGCCGGTCACGGCCTTCTTCACCTGCGTGGCCGCGTAGCTGAACACCGGGATTCCCCGCTGGGCGGCGGCCAGGAAGTACACCCCGCGGGCGTGCGCCATGAGGATGGACGTGCGGGGGTGCTCGACGTGCGCGTACAGTTGCTCGATGGCAATGGCGGTGGGCTGCCACTGCACAAGCACTTCGAGCAGCCCGTCGTACAGCGACTTCACCCGGTCGCCCATGTCGGCCGGGTCGCGGCCGGCGGCCGAGCGGAGGACGCCCCCCTCGGCCACCCGCACGCCGGCGGGGGTCAGGTCGAGCACCCCGTACCCGGTGGTTTCCAGGCCGGGGTCGAGGCCGACGATCAGGCGGCGGGTGGTCATGGCGGGCATCGCGTCCAGGATAACGCCGACGGGGTGTCGAAGATACATCGACCGCCCGGCCCTGTTTGTCCCCATTAGAAATGTCCGCTTTTGGGGTGGCCTGACTTCACCCAATTACTTTCTTCCGCCACGGGTGATTCGCCGCCGGCTTCCGTTGACCTGACCCCGCCTTCGACCTCGGCGGGGGCCGCTTGACCGTCGCTCCCTCCGTCCCCTCGCCAGCCGTCTTCTCCTCGCCCCCCGCCGTCACCTCGCGGTACGACAGGTACCGACCGCCGAACCGCACCATCACCGCCCCGTCCCGCCGCCGCTCGACCACCACCCGCCCGCCTCGCAACCCCGGCCACGCCGGCGGCAACGACTGGAAGTACCGGTTCGCCCCCCGCACCACGTAATCGTTGCTCACCACTCGCTCGCACTGGATCGACAGGATGGCCTCCAGCCGATGCGCCGGGCCCAGCCGTCGGTGACCGTCCGTGGTCACTCGCGGCGGGCGGGCGAACCGCCGGTTGTGATCCGGCACCACTCGCTCGAGCACCCCGCTCGCGCTCGCCCGCAAGGTCCGCGAAGTGCTCGACGCGAGCGACTGAGGGGCTACGAGGGGAGTAGTCTCAAGTCTCACCACTTGTCCCCCCACCTATCCCCTGGCCTCACCCGCGGGTGTCGGGGAACCGGGCGACGGCTGCCAGGATCGCCACCCGCCACGCAGATTCCCTGTCCGGATTGCTGACACTGGAGCGGTTCTGGGGGGAGGATCCATCAGTGTCGCTGCCCGCTCCGCGGGCGGTCTTCGATTCCGCCCGCGGAGCGGGCAGCGACTTTCCCGTCGAGCGGCTTAGGTCGTATTGATTGAAGCTCGGTAGCGCGGGCAATTCAGGCGAGCATGATGTCGATGGCCGCCAGCCAGACGAAGCCGAGGAAGTTCCTCCCCTTCTTGTCGTACCGGGTGGCCACCCGCCGGTACTGCTTGATCCGC
>JANNQE010001194.1:0-3520 GCA_031441625.1 Planctomycetia bacterium | reverse complement strand
CGGATGTCCTCGCCCGCGCCGAGTCGCTCGGGGTGAAGGCCCGCCAACTGGTCGAGGGGCTACGGGTGGGCGACCACAAGTCGCCCTTCCGCGGGTTCAGCGTGGAGTTCGTCCAGCACCGCGAGTACGTGCCCGGCGACGACACCAAGCACATCGACTGGAAGAGCTACGGCCGCAGCGAACGGTACACGATCAAGCAGTACGAGCAGGAGACGAACTTCCTCGCCCACCTGCTCGTCGACACCAGCAACTCCATGCGGTACGGGGAGGGCGAGCAGAACAAGCTGGAGTACGCCAAGCTGATGGCCGCCAGTCTGGCGTTCACCATCATCCGCCAGCGCGACAGCGTCAGCCTGCGGACGTTCGACGAGCAACTGCGGACCGAGCTGCCGGCCAGCGGCTCGCTCCCGCACATCAACGCCATCTGCCGCACGCTCGAAGAGGCCGGCGCGGGGCACAAGACGGCCATCGCCCCGCTGCTCGAACGCCTCGCCGAACAGGTGAACCGCCGCGGCATCGTCATCCTGATCTCCGACTGCTTCGACGACCCGGAGAAGCTGCTCGGCGGGCTGCGGCAGATCCGCTTCCGCGGGCACGAGGTGTGTCTGCTGCACGTCATGCACCGCGACGAGATCGACTTCCCGCTCGACGGCAACATCCGCTTCACCAACCTGGAAGGGGCGGACTATTTGCTCGCCCGCCCGCACCTGCTCCGCCCGGCGTACACGAAGGCGGTGAAGGAGTACCTGAGCGAGCTGCAACGCGGGTGCGACGGCAGCCGCATCGACTACGTGCTCATGCCGACCGACCGCAAGCCGGTGTACGCGCTCGGCGAGTACCTGGTGCGGCGGTTGCAACAGGCGAAACGGTGATCGGGTCCCAGGGCTTCCGCCCTGGGCTAAGACCGGCGGTCCCTTCGGGACGCAAGACAGACCCAACACCCCACGCCGCGAAGCGGCCGTCGGATGTAGCCCAGGGCGGAAGCCCTGGGTACGGACGCCGAGACACATGACCCCCACGTACCCACTCCTGTTGCTCGGCGGGCTGGCCGTCGCCCTGCCGATCGCGTTGCACTTCCTGTTCAAGGCGTGGTTCCGCCCGCTGCCGTGGGCGGCCATGGACTTCCTCCGCAAGAGCATCGAGCAGACGGCCAAGCGGATCAAGTTCCGCGAGCTGATTCTGCTCCTCATCCGCTGCGCCGCGCTGCTCGTGCTGGCTCTGGCCGTCGCCCGCTTCGCCGACTCGTCCGGGTTCTGGGGCGGGAGCGGGTCGAGCGTGGACGCCGTGCTGGTGTTCGACACGTCGTACAGCATGGGCACGCAGGACGGCGGCAAGACGCGGATCGCCACCGCCAAAGAGACCGCCCTCGCCGTGCTCGAGAAGCTGCCCCCCGGCTCGACTGTGCAGGTCATCACCTGTTCCGACCGCGCCACCGCCATCCCGTTCACCCCGACGAACCTCGACCAGGCCCGCACCGTCATCAACAACATCGCGCTCACCAGTCAGGCCGGCGACCTCGCGCCCGGTCTGGCCGAGGCGAAGGTGGCCCTCGACCGCGTGCCCGGCGGCAACCGCTCCGAGGTCTACCTGTTCAGCGACTTCCAACAGAACGGCCTGGAAGGGGCGGCCTCCGCGAACGCCGCCGACCTCCGCCAGCGGGCCACCCTGAACGCCCTCCGCTGCGGCACCCCGCCCAAGCGCGAAAAGGGCGTGACCGAGCAGCCGCCCATTAAGAACGTGGCCGTGATCGACATCACCTTCCCCGACGCCATCCCGCACAGCGGCACCCGCCTGCCGTTCACCGTGCTGCTCAAGAACACCGGCCGGGAGAAGGTGTCGAACGTGGCGGTGAGCCTGACCGTGGACGGGTCGGACAACGGCATCGACAGCGGGCTGGCCCCCGAGATCGAACCCGGTGCCACCTTCCCCGTGACCATGACCGCGGCGCTGGGCGACCCCGGCACCCGGTTGCTCACGGCGCGGGTCGGTCAGCCGACGACCGAAGTGGGCGGGAAGACGGTGGCCACCGCCGCCCAACCCGACGACCTGTCCGGCGACAACCGCTTCGACAAGCTCATCCTCGTCCGCCGCACGATCGGCGTGCTGGTGGTTAACGGCCGGCCCGACCCCCGCGACTCCCGCGACTCGGCCGCCCACTACATCGCCCAGGCCATCGCCCCGGTGTCGGACACCCTGCGGGACGACTACTTCATCAAGGTGAAGGTGCTGCCCACCGAGCAGGCGGTGAATGAGAAGCTGACGGACTATCAGATCGTGGTGCTGGCCGACGTGCCGGCGAGCGACACCGACAAGCCGGGCATCGCGGCCCTCACGCCCGAGTTCGTGAAGGCTCTGGCGAAGTTCGTGACCGACGGCGGCGGGCTGATCGTCGGCAGCGGGCCGTTCGTGCTGCCCGAGAGCTACAACAAGGCGCTCGGCTCCGGCGGGGAGAAGTTGCTGCCGTTCGACCTGACGCAGCGGGTGGAGACGAAGCCCGAAGCGCCGTTCAAGCCGGCCATCGACACCGTCGCCCCGCTGTCCATGATCGCCCGTCTGCGGCAGACGCCGTTCAACGCCGCCACCGCTGACGTGGACGTGATGGCCGCGATGGCCGTCAACGAAGACCCGGCGTCGATCGGCCGCGTGCTGCTGCGGTTCGACAACCAGATACCGATGATCTCGGCCAAGCCGGTCGGCCGCGGCGAAGTGGTGTTCGTCCACACCACGCTCGACGGCACCTGGACGAACTGGCCGGGTAAGGTGGGCGCGGTGTCGTACGTGTCCACCATGCGGTTCTTGTTGTCGCACCTGACGGGCAAGTCGGGGAAGGGCGGCAACCTGACCGCCGGCGAGCCGATCCGCTGGGTGGCCCCCGACCCGACGGCCGAGTACGAGCTGGTGAAGCCGGAGAACGTGCGGGTGCGGATCGGCAAGCCGGTGACCGGCGAGGACGGCAAGCCGACGCTCACCACCTCCGACACGACCGTGTCCGGGGATTACAAGATCCAGCCGGTCGGCCGCGAGGCGGACGACGCCCCCCGGTTCGCCGTGAACCCGGAGTTGCGCGAATCCGACAACCTGGACCTGGCGACGAACGACGAGGGGAAGGCGAAGCTGGGCGTGGAGTTGAAGGCGGTGGCGTCGGCCGACCCGGACAGCCTGGTGAACCGCCCGGACAAGGAGTGGCCGACGGTCGTGCTGCTCCTGCTGCTGGCCGCGTTCGTGTGCGGCGAAGCCGTGTGGGCGTGGCACTGCGGCCGCACGGCGTGAGAGGTGATGGGGATGTCCGGTCGCCGTTCCGCGGTTTGTGCATGTGGGTGATCGTGGTCCTGGGGCTTCCGCCCCAGGCTACATCCGGTCGCCGCTCCGCGGCTCCGGGTGGGTAGGCGATCGTCGCCGTGATCGGTTAGGATTGGGTATTCGGTGCTGGCGTCGTGACTGATCCGGCTTTGGGATGGGATGATCGGAACGTGTTGGAGCCGCGGAGCGGCGACCCGGAAGTAGCCTGGGGCGGAAGCCC
>JANNQE010001193.1:0-9497 GCA_031441625.1 Planctomycetia bacterium | reverse complement strand
TACTCGCGCACCAGTGACTTTGCGATCTCTTGGCGGACGTACTCCTCAGGCGTTTCCTTCCGCTGAGTATGCCCGTCGATGTAGTCGAGAACTCGCCCCTGCTCGACGAAGATGCCCGCCCGGTGTCCCGGTGTCCTTATGTTCAAGTGTCCAGGTGTCTCCGTGTCCCCATCAGGCCGTTCTTTTGCCATCTCGAACCCCCTTGCCGTGATGGGTGACTTGACGCGCCGCATCGACCATCACCTTGCCGGAGCGGTCAACGGCGACCACTTCGCACGTCACACTTGGACTTGACGTGAGGGTGGCGGGTGCGGAACGCTCGCCCCACTGACGTGGCGAAGTCGACCAGATAACTTGCGAGCAAGAGGCATGAACGGGGGAATCCGACAAGCCGTCCCCGCGAGCCGAGCCGCCGATCCCGTAAGACAGGGACGACCACCGATGCCGTCAGGACTGGGCCATGAATCACGCGGCCTTGTACGCACGACTGGCACGGGTTGCCAAAGCACGGAAGACCATCTTGTACACCGAACTGGGGGCGATGGCGGACGTGTCGCTCGACGCGGACGACGACGTGAAAAGTTTGGGGTTCATCCTCGACGCCGTCGCCGACCAGGAGCGGGCGGTCGGCATGAGCTGCGAGGTCCGCGGCGGGGTGTTGGTGGCCGAGTGTGACGAACTGTTCCTGTCCGTCAGCCGGGCCGCTCCGGGGTGGTGACGGTGCATCCCCGCCGGCGTGAACCGATCCTGACCCACCCTCCCTCTCCCACGACCGGTTCACATGCCAACGACACACGACCCGACCGCCACCCCCGCTTGGGCCAGAGTCTGGCTCCGGGCCGCCGCGGTGTACAACCTCGCTTGGGGGGCGGCCGTCATCGCCTTCCCGCACCTGCTGTTCGACCTGTGCGGCATCCCCCGCCTCAACTACCCCGAGATCTGGCAGTGCGTGGGCATGATCGTCGGCGTGTACGGCGTCGGCTACTGGGTGGCCGCGGACGACCCGCGGCGGCACTGGCCGGTAGTGCTGGTCGGCTTCCTCGGCAAACTGTTCGGCCCGGTCGGGTTCGCCGTCGCCGTCGCCCGCGAGGTGTTCCCGCCCGCGTTCGGCCTGACCATCCTGACGAACGACCTCATCTGGTGGCTCCCGTTCGCCCTCATCCTGTGGGACGCCTTCGTGTACCGGCGACTCGGCGACCCGAGCGGGCTGGCCGTGCAGACGTTCGTGAAGGAAAGCCGCATCCCCGCCAGCCCCGCCGACGTGTTCCGCTTCCACGAGACGGCCGACGCCCTGGTGAAACTGATCCCGCCCGGCGAGCCGCTGAAGGTGCTGGTGCCGCCCGCCTCCCTGCACCCCGGCACTCGGGTGGTCCTCCGCGGCTCGTTGCTCGGACTGCCGCTCACCTGGGTGGCCGTTCACACCGAGTACGACCCGCCGCGGTTGTTCGCCGACCGGCAGGAGTCCGGCCCGTTCGAGCACTGGCACCACCGGCACCGCTTCCAGGCCGACGGCAACGGCGGGACCGTCTTCCGCGACGAGGTGGAGTACGCCTTGCCTTTCGGGCTGTTCGGCCGGCTGTTCGGCGGGTGGCTGGTGCGGAAGAAACTGACCGCCATGTTCGCGCACCGGCACGAGGCGACCCGGCGGGCCGTGACCAAGCCGGAGGCGAGCCGTGCCTGACGGCCTGCCGCACCTGTTCTGGCTGACGCACCTGGCCGCGACGCTCTTCCTCGTCGGCCTCATCTGGGTGGTGCAGGTGGTCCACTACCCGCTGTTCGCGAGCGTCGGGGCCGAGCAATTCCACGGGTACTGGCGGGGGCACACGCGACTGATCACCTGGCTCGTCGCCCCGTCAATGTTCGCCGAAGTGGTGACGGGCGTTCTGCTGTTCGTCGTCCGCCCGCCCGGCTTGTCGTTGCCGTTCCTGGTGGTCGCGTTCGGCTTGCTGGTGTTGAACTGGCTCTCAACGTGGCTCGTGCAAATCCCGCTTCACGAGCGACTCGGCCGACGGTTCGACCCGGCGACGCTCCGCCGGCTCGTCCTCACGAACTGGCTCCGCACCGCCGCCTGGACGCTCCGCGGGCTGCTGGTGCTCACTCAGACCTACTGCCTACTTCGGGCATCAGTCCAGGTCGAACAGTGACGGCGTGGACGACGGCTTGGCGGGTTTCTTCACCTTCTTTGGGCGGAACGACTGCTCCTTCTTCCGCGACCCGTGCTTGACGTAAACCGCCGCCGTCGCCGCCCTCGCTTCGGCGGACTTGCGGACGGCATAGAGCACGTCGGTCATCTGCTTCGCCCGCTCGGCGAACGGCACCACCGGCGGCGGGTAGCCCGGCAGGTCTTCGCCGCTCACGATCCGCTCGGCGGGCAGCGTCTTCAACTCCGGCAGCCAGCGTTTGACGAACCGGCACTCCGCATCCCAGTCGGCCAGTTGCTTGGCCGGGTTGTAGACGCGGATGGCGTTCCATCCGACCACCCCGGCCTGCATCTGCAACTGGTTCAAGTGAATGCCGGGGTCGTAGTCGCGGAACACGCGGGCCAGGTGCGGGCAGAACGCCACCGGCGTTCGTCACTTGTCAGTCGGTGCGAGGACACTACAGATGTCGGAGGCCGTCCCACGTCCCGGAGAGCCTGCACCCATGCCCGGTTCCACCTTCCAAACCAACCCGATCGACCTGCTGAAAATCCTGGACGACTGCCAGCGGGGCGTCATTCAACTCCCCGACTTCCAGCGGAGTTGGGTGTGGGACGAGGACCGCATCAAGGGGCTCATCGCCTCAGTCTCGCGGGCCTTCCCGGTCGGGGCGTTGATGTCGCTGGACACCGGCGGCGACGCGGCGTTCAAACCCCGCCCCGTCGAGGGTGCTCCGCCTGCGGCGGCCACCATGACCCCCCTGTCGTTGCTGTTGGACGGGCAGCAGCGGGTCACCTCCTTGTATCAGGTCACCCTCCGCGGGAAGGTGGTGCAGACGGAGACGGTGAAGAAGAAGCGGGTGAAACGCTGGTTCTACCTCGACATCCGCAAGGCCCTCGACCCGGACATCGACCGCGAGGAGGCAATCGTCGGGGTGCCCGAGGACCGGATCGTCAATCCGGATTTCGGCCGCGAGCCGCTCGACCTGTCCACCCCCGCGAAGGAGTACGCGGCGTTGATGTACCCAGTGTCCCAGGTGTTCGACTGGGACACGTGGCAGGATGGGTTCGACGAGCACTGGGCGGGGGACGCGCACAGGGCCGAGCGCGAGAAGTTCCGGGCGTTCAAGAATCAGGTGCTCAAGAACTTCGAGCACTACCAGATCCCGGTCATCTCGCTGGACAAAGCGACCACGCGGGAGGCGGTGTGCGTGGTGTTCGAGAAGGTGAACACCGGCGGCAAGCCGCTGGATGCGTTCGAGCTGGTGACGGCCATGTACGCGGCGTCCGGCCACGAACTCCGCAAGGACTGGTACGGCGATGGCCCGCTGCGACCCCCCGGTCGCCACGGCCGCCTGGCCAAGACCCTCCGCCTGGACGACGCGGACACGGGCATTTTGGCCGGCGTCTCCAACACCGACTTCCTCCAGGTGGTCTCCCTGTTCCACACCCGCGAGAAGCGGCGGGAGGCCGAGCAGGGCGGGAAGACCGGCAAGGACCTGCCGGCGGTCATCGGCAACCGCCAGTCGCTGTCGCGGCTGCCGCTGGAGGCGTACAAGAAGTACGAATCGGCGGTGGAGCACGGGTTCACGAAGGCCGCCAAGTTCCTCCACCAGTTGCACATCTACCGCACCTTCGACCTGCCGTACCAGTCGCAGGTGGTGGCCCTGGCGGCCGTCCTCACGGACATCGGCGACGACTGGGAACACACCGCGACCCGGGAGAAGCTGGTCCGGTGGTACTGGAACGGGGTGTTCGGCGAACTGTACGGGTCGGCGGGGGAGACCCGGATCGCCCGCGATTTCATGGAAGTGCCGGCGTGGCTCCAGGGCGGGCCGGAGCCGTCCACCGTCCGCGATACTCTGTTCCAGGCCGACCGACTGAAGACGATGCGGTCGCGGCTGTCCGCCGCGTACAAGGGGTTGAACGTGCTGCTGATGGCGGAGGGGGCGAAGGACTTCCGCTCGGGGCAGGCGTTCGTCGATACCGTCTTTTTCAGAGAGAACGTGGACATCCACCACGTCTTCCCGCAGGACTGGTGCAAGAAGCAGGGCCTGAAGCCGACCGAGTTCGACTCCGTCCTGAACAAGACACCGCTCTCGTACCGGACGAACCGCATCATCGGCGGGGCCGCACCATCGACGTATCTGGCCAGTCTGGTACAGGGGAATGCGTCCACCCCGCCCATCCTGCGGGCGACGCTCGACGCCTACCTGCGGACGCACCTGATTGACCCCGACCTGCTGTGGGGCGACAGGTTCGCGGAGTTCCTGGCGGACCGGCAGAAGCAGTTGCTGACCCTCATCGAACGGGGCGACCGGGAAGCCGGTGTACGGCGGCCCGACGGCCGAAGAGGGCGAGAACGTCGACGAGGAGGACGAGGTGGCAGCGTAGCCGATGAACCCTGTGGTCTGAGGGGACGAGACGACAGGGGTCGACCGCCGGGACTGGTGACCGATCCCGGCGAGTTGAGACGCGTGGACTGGGTGGGCGATCAGGCGGGCCCGGTGCCGACGGCCGCCCGACACTCCGCGATCACCTTCGGCAGGGACGACCCGCCGGGCAACCCGCGGAGGCCGACGGACAGGGCCTGATCGACCGCCCCCACGTCTCCCCGCCGGACCCGGTCATCGGGCCGCCCCGCCGCGACGGCCACTCGCCCGTTCGCCGGAAGTGATCCGCCACCCAGCCTCGGATCTGATCGACCGTGAGCGGCGGCAGGGCCTTGCGGTTCCGCTTCCCGCGGTGACGTGCGAGCAGCCGAGCCAGCGACCCGCCACAGGTCAGCGCGCGGCTGTTCGTCCCCACCGCCGCGGCGACGGCCGACGTACTGTGACTCAGCGAGTTACACGCCGTTCGCTCCGCCATGCCCGAACGCCCACTTCAACTCGCCACGAGCGGGGCACCGGCACCGCCACACACCCGCCTTCGGCCGTCTCGTCCGCCGGTGAACGGTGCCGCAGCCGGCACAGTTCGCTTGCCACCGGGCGGGGGCCGGTTCCGTCACAGTGGGCACCGCCGGCTCGCGGGCCGGGTCGCCGGCGTAGGCGAACACGAGTGGGGCCCGTGCCGGGCACTTGCAGCGGTAGCCGGACAGCGAGCGGGGGCGTTTGTATCGGTGGTGAGTGTGGCTGCACGCCGGGCAGGTGGTTCGCCAGTCGCCGGGTTCCACGACCGTGTCGGGCGAGTCGTCGCACGCCCGCGGCGTCGCCCCGATGCGGACGGCGATCGCCTGCCACACCGGGCCGTGCTTGGCCGCCGGGCCGGCGAGGGCGTGTGCGACCTCGTGCCGGAGGGTGTCGAGGACCGCCGCGTCCGGGTTGTGGCGGGCGTAGTAGTCGCTGATCTCGATCCGCTTCCGGCGGTACTTGCACACGCCCAACCGCCGCTTCGAGCCGGCCAGCCCGAACGTCCACCCGGCCAGGCGGTGTTCGGCGAACAGTGCGGCGGCGGTGTCACTCAATATCTTCAGGTCCATGCCCTTCACCCCGAACCACGCTGCGGACTGATGCCCATTCTACCTGCTCTCGTGGCGGGCGGGTGCGGTCGGGGTGTGCGAGTTGGGTGTGCGGAACTGACCTCGGGTGGGTGGGCACCGCCACCGTGTTGCAGCTCTCGATCACCGCCATGATCGGGTGAGGCGACATGATCCCGCTGCACCGCGACCCGCACTTCACCTTCCGCTTCGGCGACGACCGGGTCATCCCCCGCTTCCACGTGGGCGGCGTCGCGGCCGGGGTGCGGGTGTCGGTTGACCAGTTCGACGCCATGACCGAAACGCGGCTCGGCCTGATTGCCATCGCGGCGGTCGGTGAAGGCGGGTGGGTGGACCTGCCCGAGCCGATCATCGTGACGAGCAGTGTGGGCTTCGTCGCCGTGCCCGAGGAGGAGAAGTCGTGAGCCGACCGCTCACCGTTCCTGCTCTTCGCGGTACGCCAGCAGTTGCGACCGCCGAGTGGTCACCACACTCCGCCGTGTTCACTTCTTCGCCGACGGGGGGACGGTCAGCCACAGGTCGGCGGTGGTGCGGTCGTAGGTCGGCAGGGCGGCGGTGGCGAACCGCTTGAACGTGTCGTCGCCCCTCTTTCCCACTCCGATGCGAACCGGCCCGCCGACGCCGAGCTTCGTCGCCGTCAGCCGCAGTGTCACCGTCTTGCCGTCCGGTTTCGTCATCTCAACCGTGCTCGCGGTCACGCCGTCGGGCAACCCCTCCGCGAACGCGGTCACGTCGCCGGTGAAGCCGTTCTTCTTGGCGAACGTGATCGGCACTTCGAGCGGCGTACCCACCGCCATGGTGAACCGATCCGCCGCCACGGTCGCGGCCACGTCTGGTGTCGCGGGGACCACCCGCAGGCGGAACACGTGCCGCGGGCCGGCCGACTTGAACAGGTCGCGGACTTCGATCTTGCACTCGCCCGCCTTCGGCGCGGTGAAGGTGGTGTCGATGCCCCCGTCGAGGGTGGCGGGTTCCGCCTTCAAGAGTTGCTTGCCCGCCGAGTCGGTCACGATCAGCACCGGCGTGAGCGACAGCCCGAGGGTGGCCGATTCCAACTGCAACGCCAGCGGTTTGCCCGCTTCGACCGTCACTGGGATGACGACCACTGCGCCGGCCTTCTCCACCCGCCCGGTCAGTGTGAACGGCGGTGACAACGGCTTGTCAGTGGCGGTAAAGTCCAAGCAGGGGTGCGGCTCGCGGGCGACAGCGAACGGGCGGGCGACGCCGAACGACGTGGCCGACTTGTCGAGCTTCACCGTCTTCGCCGACAGGTGCCACCCGGAGGGGGCGAGCGTGGCTTCCTTCCCCTGTTCCACCGCCAGGGGGGTGACGAAGTCGACGAACTCGTCGGCGGTGAGGGTCAGGCGGTAGACGCATGCCGGCGAACCGAAGTGACGGATGCTGCTGTCCGGGGCAGCCGGGAAGCCGAACACCCGCACGGCGAACGTGCCGTCGGCCGGGGCGGTGAACGCCACCTCCGGGTCCAGCCCGCGGGCGTCGTGGTTCTGCTCGATCACCGTGCCGTCGGCGGACGTCACCTGGAGCACGGCATCGACGGGCGAGCGGAGGGTGCGGTGGGCGTCGAGCGATGCGACGAGGATTTGCCCCTTCTTCAGGGTCACGGCGAAGCAGTCCACGTCGCCGCCCTTGCCGAGTTCGCCGTTCACCACCTTCGGTAGAGCCACAGCCGGGGCGGTCTTGGCGTCGTCGTTCGGTTCGGCTTCGGTCGTTTCGGGCAGCCCGCCGACGACGAACGGCCGCAGTTCGCTCGCCCCGGTGTCGTCGTGGAACCGCAGCCACACGGCCCCAAGCGGGGCGTCGGCGGCGAGTTTCACGGCGAACTTGCCCTTCTCCTTCTCGGCTGTGACGGTGACGACCGACGTGTCGCACCACACCTTCGCCGGCCACTGGTCGAACGCGCCGGTCGCGGACAACGTCACCGACGTGCCCCGCTGCCCGCCGGCCGGGGTGAGGGTGGAGACAGCGGGCGGGGCGGAAAGAGATTCACCGCAGAGGGCGCAGAGGACGCAGAGAGAGAACAAAGACAGAGAGGAGTTGTTCATGTCTTCCATTCTCCGCGCCTTCGGCGCCCTCTGCGGTGAAGTGTCTTCGTTCCCCTCACCCCATCAGTTCCTTGATCGGCGTGCCGTCGGACACGATGTGCGTCGGTCGGCCTTCGGGCGTGTACAGCATCTTGTCCGGGTCGATGCCCAGCTTGCGGTAGATGGTGGACGCGAAGTGTTCGGGCGACAGCACTCGCTCGACCGCCGCGAACCCCTTGCGGTCGGTCGCCCCGATCACCTGCCCGCCGGGGCAGCCGCCACCGGCGAACAGCACGCTCATGGCGTTCGCCCAGTGGTCGCGGCCGGGCTTGTTCTGTCCGGACAGCGTGGAGATCTTCGGCGTGCGGCCGAACTCGCCGAGGGCGATGACGAGCGTGCTGTCGAGCATTCCCCGCTCGTCCAGGTCGGTGACGAGTGCCGACACGGCGTTGTCCCAGTTCGGCAGTCGCTTCTGAAGTGCGCCGAACAGGTCCGAGTGATGATCCCACCCGCCGTCGTTGATGGTGACGAACGGCACGCCCGCTTCCACCAGCCGGCGGCTGAGCAGCAGCCGCTGGCCGAAGCTATTGCGGCCGTATCGGTCCCGCACCTTCGGCGGCTCGTCGCCGATGCGGAACGCGGCCTGAGCTTTCTTCGACCGCATCAGTTCCGCGGCCTGTTGGTAATTGTCGTCCATCGCCACCACCGGGTCGCCGGACGCCTTGTCGAGCAACCGCTGGAACCGGTCCACGTCGGCCCGCAGCGACGAGCGATCCGCGAACCGCCCTTCGGTGATGCCGGTCGGCAGGGCCACGTCGCGGACGCGGAATGCGGGGCTGTTCGGGTCGCCGTCGGACACGAACGGGGCGTACTTCGCGCCGAGGAAGTTCGGCCCGCCAGAGCGGGTCATGCCCGACAGGCTGAAGTACGCGGGCAGCCCGGCCGGGGCGGGCTTCTCGTGGGCGACCACCGACCCGAGGCTCGGGTGGAAGCTGACGAACGCCCCGCAGCCGACCGGGATCCGCGGGGGTGCGCCGGTCATCATGTAGTGGTTGCCGGCCCCGTGGTTGCCCTGGTCGTGGCGGATGGACCGCACCACCGCGAGCTTGTCGAAGTGCTTGGCGAGCTGCGTCATGTGTTCGGAGAAGAACACCCCGCTCGCACTCGTCGGCGTCGGTTTGAACTCGCCGCGGTACTCCTCTGGGGCGTCCGGCTTCGGGTCGAACGTCTCGAAGTGGGTCGGCCCACCGTCCATCCAAATCAGGATGCACGCTTTGGCCTGGGCCTTGTCGGCCTTCGCCGGGTCGCGGGCACGCAGCGCCGACACCAGCCCGCCGCCGAGCAGCGCACCGAGGCCGAGTTGCAAGAAGTCGCGGCGGGAGCGGGGCATGGGTTTACTCCGTGGGTGGGCGGACGACGTTCACACTCGCCAGTTTGGCCAACTCGAGTTTCAGATCCTGCACCCGATGCGGGTCGGCCGCTTCAACCACACAGTTCAACTCGGGGATGACTGCATGTCCGGGCACAGTCGAGATCGGGGTCGGGGTGACGGTCAGGCCGAGGGCAAAGACCGCCGCGGCCGGGAGCAAGGTGACGGCGTACCTCCCTTGCTTTTCAGGGACCATCACCGCGAGTGCCGCCTCAGCCGAGGGGAGACACGCCAGTCGGAACAGCGAAATTCCGAGACTTCTCGCTGGACGCGACAGGTACTTGGCCTCGGTCGGGCATAGGTTTACGTCGAGAACCCGATCGGCAGCCTGGAAACACCAGGAGTTCGTCGGCGTTGAACGCGACCTCGGTCCCAGGTGCCGGAAGACAGGGG
>JANNQE010001192.1:0-4996 GCA_031441625.1 Planctomycetia bacterium | reverse complement strand
GGCACCTACTGATACCGCAGGGCTTCGATGGGGTTGATGCGGGCGGCGCGGCGGGCGGGCAGTGCGGTGGCGGCGAGGATCATGACCGCCACCAGCCCGACCACCACGCCCACCAGCCCGAACCGCACGGCGAACTCGACGTGCTGGCCGAACGCCACCCGCACCCCCTGGTCGATCAGGTACGACAGGAGCAGGCCGAGCGGCACGCCGAGGGCCACGCACATCACCCCCATCATGACCGACTGGCCGAAGATCAGCCGGTACAACTGCGGGCGGGTGAGGCCGAGCGAGCGGAGGACGCCGATCTCGTGCGTCTGCTCGAGCACGTTCATGGTCAGGCAGTTGACCACCCCCAGGCCGGTGACGGCCAGCCCGATGGCCAGCAGCGCGTTCACGCTCACCTCCAGCCCATGCAGCCGCTTCTCGATCAGCTCGTTCAGGTCGCGGTTCGATTGCAGCAGCAGCCCGTCTTCGGCCGTCATCGCCTCCAACTGCTTTCCCACCTCCGCCCGCTTCTCCTCCGTCGTGCTCACCATGAGCAGGTCCGACCCGCCCACGTTCAGTTCGCGCTTCGCCGACTCCGTCTCGAACAGCAGCACAGCCCGCCGACCAGGTACTCGGTGACGGTGCCGGCCACGCGGAACGCCTTCGGCCCGGTCGGGGTGTCCAACTCGACGGTGTCGCCGGTCTTCTTCTTCAGCCGCGAAGCCAACTGCGTGCCGAGCAGCACCTCGCCCCGCTTCATGGCCTCCCGCACGGTCGCCGGGTCGCCCTCGGCCAGGTCGCCCGGCGCGCGGCCGTCGGCCGGCAGGTCCCGCACGATGATGACCGCCTGCTGCTCGCTCACCGTCGCGCTCACGAACCGCACCGACACCACGTCCGTCACGCCGGGCAGCGCCTTCACCCGCTCGGCGTACCCGGTCGGCAGGTCGCCGGCCATGGCGGTGGCGGTGTCCGGCATCATCGCCCGCACGAAGTAGTCGCCGACCACCGTCTTCTTCACGTACCCCCGCAGGTGGTCCAGGTTGTTCAACACCGAGTTGCCCAGCGCCACCGACGCGGCCACGCTCACCACCAGCACGGCGACGGTCAGGCCGGTGCGGATGGGGCGGTGCAGGAGCACCCCGCCGGCCAACTCCGCCTCGACCGCCCCGAACGGCCGCAGCACGGCCACCGCGACGGCCGTCAGGCGGTTCAGCCCGAGCGGGATGAGGGCGGCGGTGGCGATCAGCCAGCCCAGCGCCGCCGGCACGAGCAGCGACACCGGCAACTGGCCGAACAGCCCGGCCACCACTCCGGCGGTGGCGACCAGCCACGCCAGCCCGCCGACGAGCAGGAGCGGGCGGCGGAAGCGGTTGCCCGACTCCGATTCGACGGCGGTGAGCGCCTCCTTCGGCGACACGTCCGCGGCTTGGCGGGCGGGCAGATAGGCGGCGACGGCGGCGGTGGCGATGCCGAGCAGCACGGCCGCCACCGCCGGAATGAGTGGGAAGCCGGCCGGCGGCAGCGGGGCGTCGAACACCACTTCGAGCGACGCCAGCAGGCCGAGGGAGGTGAGCCAGCCGAGCGGCACGCCGAGGACCGACCCGACCACGCCGAGGGCCACCCCTTCGACCAGGATCGCCCGGCGGACGACCGCCCGCGTGGCCCCCACCACCCGCAGCACGGCGAGCTGGCGGCGGCGCTCGGCCACGTTCATGAAGAAGGCGTTCAGGGTGATGAAGAAGGCGACCGCCAGCGACAGCCCGCCGGCCAGCCGTAAGCCCTCGTCGAAGCTGCGGAGCGTCTCGCTCGCCAGCCCGCCGCGGGCGGCCGGCTCGCGGATCAACAGGCCGGGCGGCAGGGCCGCTTTCAGGTCGCGGCGGACGGTCTCGGCGTTCGCGCCGTCGGCCAGCACCACATACGCCACGGTCACGTCGCCCGGCTTGCCGAGCAGGTCTTGCGCGGCCGCCAGCGGCAGGAGGGCGAACGCCCCCCGCGCGGCCAGCGGGCTGTCCGCCGTGATCAGCCCGGTGATCGTCTTCTTCACCAGCCCGCGGCGGCCGAGCACCTTCACCTCGTCGCCCACGGTCAGCTTCAGTTGGGCGGCGAACGCGGCGTCCACGGCCAGCCCGTCGGCGGTCGGGAAGGTGCCGGTGCGGATGGTGTACCCCCGCACGGCCGCGTCGCGGTCGGGGTCCACCCCCGACAGCAGCACCTTCACCCGCTGCTCCTGGAAGAACATGCTGGTCGGCCGCTCGAACACCGGGTCGAGGGTTTTGACGCCGGGCACGGCGGCGAGTGGTTCGACGCTCGCCTGGGGGAAGGTGGTGGCGGACGCCCCGACGACCTCGAAATCGGCCCGCCCGGCCGACGCCTGCACCAGCCCCTTCACCCCCGCGTCCGACACGGCCGAGGTGGCCCCCACGGCCACGATCATCGCCACCCCGATGGCGCAACTGAGCACGGTGAGCGCCGTCCGCCCCGGCCGAGCCCGCACTTCCCGCAGGGTGAACACGTCAAACAGCATGGGGTCACCCTTGCCCGCGGGCGTTGGTCGTGTCCCGCTCGATCCGCCCGTCCGACAGGTGGATATTCCGCCCCGCCCCGGCCGCCACGAGCGGGTCGTGGGTGATGGTGACGAGCGTGATGCCCTGGTCGGTGGCCAGCCCGTACAGCATGGCCATGACCGCCTTGCCGTTCTCGCTGTCCAGGTTGCCCGTCGGCTCGTCGGCCAGCAGCACCGTCGGGCGGATGACGAGCGCGCGGGCGATGGCGATCCGCTGCTGCTCCCCGCCCGACATCTTGCCCGGCACGTGCCCCCGCCGCTGGCCCAGCCCCACCTGCTCGATCCGCTCGCCCGCCGCCTTCAGCGCGTCCGCCTTCGGCACGCCGTTCAGCCGCAGCGGGAGGGCCACGTTCTCTTCGGCCGTCAGGTTGGGCAGCAGGTTGAACGACTGGAAGATGAGGCCGACTTTCTGCCGGCGGAGCAAGGTGCGGGCGTCGTCCGACATGGTGGCCAGGTCTTGCCCGCCGACGAGCACCTGCCCGGACGTGGGCGTGTCGATACCGGCCAGCAGGTGCAGGAGGGTGCTCTTGCCCGACCCCGAGCGGCCGGTGATGGACACACTCTCGCCCGCCTGAATGGTCAGGTCGATGCCCTTCAGGGCGAACACCGCGGCCTCGGCGTCGCCGAAGCTCCGCGTCACCTGTCGCGTCTCGATGGCGACCATCACACCCCCTCGCTTGGAGAGGGTGAACCTACAGGAAGGCGGAAGAGGGCACAACCCGGAATGCGAACGCGGGGATGCTCGCCGGGGTCGTTCCGAGTTTCAATCTGAAGGCGAGCGGCGCGACGCCAGTCCGCCGGTGATGGACTTTCCAGAACACACCGGCGGACGGCGAGGGGGTACGAGGTGACGAAGCGGGCGAACCCGCCCACTCCTCCGCCGCCCACTGACAGCCCGGTGTCAGTGTCACCGCCACCGGGCGTTTGACGGCGACTCGTCGGGGACAGCGACCACACGCGGGAGTGTCCCTCCCACCGACCCACGACCCGCCGCGGACGGTTCCGAGGCGACGACCACCGCCCGCGCGGACGGGCGAAACGGGGTGAAAAGTCAGGCGAATCGACCGTCACCCGCCGTCCGCCGACGGGGAAGTTCCTGGTTCGGCCTGCCTTCGGTGCCCCGCCGACCGCCATAGCCACACCCCGAACACGACCGCGAGTGACAGGTCCGCAGCCGCGGCGACGACGGCGAGCGGCGGCGGCCCGCCCGCCGCCGCAAAGACGAGGAGCACGGCGAACACGCCCTTGCCCCACGCCGCCACGGCCAGCACCGCCCGGTCGGCGCGCCCGGTCCAGCCCTGGCGGACGAAGGCCACCCCGAAGGCCGCGATCCAGGCCGCCAGCACCCACAGGTAGAACGGGTCCGGCTCCGGCAGCCCGAACCCCCGCCGGGCGTGCGGGAAGGGCGGGGCGAAGCAGACGGCACCGGCGGCGTTCATCGGCCCGCAGGCCAGCAGCAGCCACCGCATCCCGCGACCGAGTTCACGGCCCGCGTCCCCCACCGCTGAACCCTCTGCGGCCGAACGATCAAGCTCACCTGCCCGGCCGCGACACCAGACCGCAGCAGAGACGCGCAGGAGGCTGTGCAAATCAACAGACGTGGACGGGTCAGATGCAGCGCCGGGTTCGGCGCTGCGCCAGCGAGTCACAGATCTATAACCATTCGATAATGCGAATGAGACCGCGGGATCGAGGGCACTTCGGTTTTCACCAACACCCGCATCCCGAGGTACTCGTAGAACTGCACGGCCGGGGTCGAGCTATCAACATCCAGGTGACAACTCCGACACCCTTCCGCCCGACCCAGTTCAAACGCGAAATCCATCAGCCGCCGACCGAGCCCCAACCCGCGAGCGGAAGAGTGGGTCACAACATTCTGCACGTAGTAGGCGTCATCCGGAATGACCGGGAACAGGAAGGAGGCCAGTTTATACGCTCCAGTAATCCGATCCCACAAACCGGGGTCCGTGTGAGGGCGAGAACACCCGAACGACCAATCCATATCCCGTTGTCGGCGCGAGGAATAACCTACTAACAGGCCAAGCAGTCCGGCCTCCGCCCGGACGACGTGGCTCATTTGAAAGCTGTAGATGCCGCGCTCCGCGCGCCACTCCCACTCGGCCAAGTCCACCCACGCCCGGAGTTCGCCTCCGGTGCAGTAGCCGAACAGGTCCGTGTCGGTCGCGGCAATCAGCCGAGCGGCTTCGGGACCGTCCTCAGGCTTTCCCGGTTCCACAACCCACGTCATGCCCGTTCCTCATCAAATCCCTGATCCACTTCAAGAAGCGTGCGTCGAATACCTGATCGGCGTCCTTCTTGTTCAGAATACACCGCACAATGGAGCTACTATTGACGAGATCAGCGGCCGTGCCTCGCCAGGCGTTCCAGATCGTCTCCTCGGTTCGTCCCGTCGGCCCCTTTTCGTCGAAGTAAGCGAAGACGACCTGG
>JANNQE010001191.1:0-3453 GCA_031441625.1 Planctomycetia bacterium | reverse complement strand
ATTCACCACCGGCGTCAGTTGGTTCGCGGCGAAGTGGGGCATCGTCCGGGAGGCGGTCCGCAAGTACCTCACTAACCCGATCTACCTGTTGCCCGACGGGTCAAGTGCGTAACTCGTAATTCACGTCGTTTGGGTGGCGGTGATCGGGAGTAGAGCGATGCGTAGATTCGCCCGCGATCAAAGTCGAGAAGACGACTTTCGCTACCGTAACCCACGCGGAAAGCGATGTGGTTCTGACTCGTGATGCTTTCTCGGATGAATCGATTGAAAAAGTCGTCCGGGCAGTTCTCGTCCATCCAGTCGGCGAACACCAGCCGCGGCAGGTCGTCGTCGGGGTTGGCCAGCATGGCGCGGTTGAACGCCGGGATCTCCGGGCGTTGCAGGAACGCGATCCACTCGGCTTCGGTCACGGCAGGTCTCACGACACTTGGAGCAGTCGCGGGTCGAGGGGCAGTTTCTGTTTCGCGGTGGCGGTGGCCCGGATGCGGGCGAACTGCGGGTGGGCCGGGTTGAGCAGGTAGTTGAACTCGACCGGCAGCACGGCACTCGGCACTTTCAGGATGGGCGTCTCGCCCGACCGCACCCACTCGTCGCCGACGGCCCTCAGACGAGCACTGCCACTCGGCTGCTGCCAGTCGGCCGGCAGATCGGCCGGGCGAATGGTCCGCACGTCGGCTTCGTCGAAGGTGAGTATGATCGCCACTTTCTCGGCCAGCCACTTCAAATTGCCCCCGTGAACCAACACCTCCAACACGGCCAACGACAAACTTCCGGACAAGTACGTCACCGGCACACCTGCGGTGTTCCATCGCCCGCCGACGCGGGCCGACCCCTGCCCGTCCAGCGGGTCATACGGGGGGAGCGTGTACTTGTCATCGACCACCCGCCACGCGGTTCCCATCAGACGATGATCCCGTATTCGAGCTTGAAGATGAGGG
The DNA here is from genome assembly GCA_031441625.1 of Planctomycetia bacterium. Taxonomy (GTDB): domain Bacteria; phylum Planctomycetota; class Planctomycetia; order Gemmatales; family Gemmataceae; genus JALHQU01. Next base: position 2,515 of record JANNQE010001191.1, on the reverse strand, counting down.
TTTCCACTTCGGTCGTCCCGGCGTCGGAGCGGGCCAGTTCGATCGGCCGGCAGCCGCCGAGGGCGGGCCGCGTTTCCCGTAACCAGCCGGACGCCGCCGCCGGGTTGCCGGCGAACATCTCGAGGGTTTTGCGATACAACTCGGTGAACCGCACCAGTTTGTCGGACTCGTCCGGGGAGAGTTTCCCTGTCGACCGCCGGCGGGCGAGGGTGCGGGCGGGCAACCCGATCACGTCCGCGACTTCGTTCGACTCCAGCCCGGACTCGGCGATCAGTTTGTCGAACGCGGACACCGGCAGCCCGGCCAGTGAGGTGTGGTGCAGCCCGTTCGGGGACTTCGGTTTCAGCCCCAGAAGGGCGGCGGCGGTCGGAATGGCGGTCACGGTCGGCCCTCGGCAGGTGGCACGGGTCGAAGTGCCACTTGGCAGAATGCTACCCGCGGGCGGGGGGAATGTCAAATCGCCGGTTCACCGGCTACAATCTGGGCAGACTCGCCCGTGGCACTGGGGTTCGCCGGATGCCTTCCGCCCCGCTCTCGTCGGTCGCCGGCCGCCCGTCCCCGGATCGCACCCGCAAGCTCCGCGGGCCGGCCGCCGCCGAGCCGACCGCGTTCGAGTTGAATGAGTCGGTCGCCGCCCCCACCACCGGCGCGACACGCCCGCTGCGGGCGAACAAGCTCGACCCCGAGACGCAGCGGTCGTTCCACCTGCGGTTGCGGCTGTGCTGCCTGATCGCCCTCGTGCCCATCGCCTTCTTCGTCGTCTGCTCGCTCACCACCGTGGTGCCCATGTTCGGGTCCACGGCGGTCGGCCCGGTGGGGGCCGCACTGGGCGGCGGGGTGCTGGTCAGTCTGGCCGTCATCGCCGGGCTGATGTTCCGCACGCCGCTGATGCGCGAGCGGGCGCTGCGGGTGCTGGAGGTGGCGGTGTTCGGCCAACTCGCGCTGTTCTTCGCGTACTGGCAGTTCACCGTACAAACGGCCCCGCCGGACGACTTCTACTCCGCCCGCGACCGCGCCTTCACCTTGCGGGGGATGCCCACCCCGCGGGCGGACGCCGGCAAGCCGGTGCCCGACGCCCTGCCCCCGCCCGCCCCGGAACCGATGGGTGGCCCGCCCCCGGTGCCGGCCGTCGACCCGCCGATGAAGCTCGACCCGGACATGGCGAAGGTGAACGAGCGGAACGAACTGGAGCGGGAGTTGACGGCCGTCCACGAGCGGACGCAGGTGCTGGCGGCGGCGCTGGTCGTCCACTTCAACTGGCTGCTGCTGATCGTCTTCCACGCCGTGCTGGTGCCGAACACCCTGGCCCGCGGGGTGGGCGTGACGCTCGCCCTGGTGTTCGCCCCGCTGGCCATCGACGCGGTGGTGGCGGGCACGCACACGCCCGCCCAGCAGAACCCGGTCGCCCTGTTCGCGGTGGCGGTGACCATGCTCGCCGCCGGCGGCGGGCTGGCCGTGTTCGGCACGGCCAAGATCGCCGAACTGCAACGGCAGGTGGAGAGCGCCCGCGAGGCGGTGCGGGAGATGGGCCAGTACCGCCTGCGGCGGAAGCTGGGCAGCGGCGGCATGGGCGAGGTGTACCTGGCCGAGCACCGCCTGCTCAAGCGGCCGTGCGCGCTCAAGCGGATTCACGCCAAGTACCTGCACAACTCGGAGCAGTTGCGGCGGTTCGAGCGGGAGGTGCAGGCGACCGCCCGCCTGCGGCACCCGAACACGGTGGAGATCTACGACTTCGGGGTCGCGGACGACGGCACCTTCTTCTACGTGATGGAGTACCTGCCGGGGATGAGCCTGGAGGAACTGGTGGGCAAGCACGGGCCGGTGCCGCCGGAGCGGGTGGTGTACCTGATGCGGCAGGTGTGCGGGGCGCTCCGCGAGGCGCACGCGGCCGGGCTGGTCCACCGCGACATCAAGCCGGGCAACGTGGTGGTGTACCCGGCCGGCACCCCGCACGACCAGGTGAAGCTGGTGGACTTCGGGCTGGTGCACTCGCTCGCCGAGGTGGAGAAGCCGAACGAGCGGATCACCCGCGACGGGCTGATCGTCGGCACGCCCGAGTACATGAGTCCGGAGCAGGCGAGCGGCGGGCTGCTCGACGGCCGGTCCGACCTGTTCAGCCTCGGGTGCGTGGCGTACTACCTGCTCACCGGGCAGGAGGCGTTCCACCGCGACAACGCCATGAAGACGCTCATGGCGGTGGTGTCCGAGTCGCCCACGCCGGTCCACGAACTGAACCCGTTCGCCCCCGACGACCTGACGGCCGTGCTCGCCCGCTGCCTGCACAAAGACCCCGGCCAGCGGTATCAGTCGGCCGCCGAGTTGGAGCAGGCGCTGGCCGCGTGCGGGTGTGCCGTCGGGTGGACGGAAGACCGCTCCGGCGACTGGTGGGCGTCCCACACGCCCGCCACCACCGACACCGGCACCGACCTGAACTCGCTGCCCCTGCGGGAGTCGAAGGCGGGGTGACTTCGCCCCGAGGGGGCCGTCGGATGTAGGTAGCCCAGGGCGGAAGCCC
>JANNQE010001190.1:0-3678 GCA_031441625.1 Planctomycetia bacterium | reverse complement strand
CAGGGCCCCCCCCCCCGTTCGTGTGCCCCCCTACTCCTACCTCCACCTCCCCTCCTGGTCGGGCCTCCGACGTACCCAGGCGGCTCACGCCGCCGGTTCGCCAATACAACACAAGCCATGCGTACTGTCGTCATCGTCGGCGGTGGGGTCATCGGCTGTCTGTCCGCGTACCACCTGGTGAAGGCCGGGTGGCGGGTGACGGTGCTCGACCGCGGGCGGGTCGGCGGCGGGTGCAGTCACGGCAACTGCGGGTACGTCTGCCCCAGCCATGTGCTCCCGCTCGCCGCCCCCGGTGCCATCGGCAACACGCTGAAAACGCTCTTCGCCCGCAACTCCCCGCTCAAGGTCCGCCCCGGCTTCGCCCTCGCCAACCTGGGATGGTTCCTCAGTTTCGCCAAGCGCTGCAACAAGACCGACATGCTCGCCGCCGCGGTCGGCATTCAGGCTCTTCTCAACTCCTCCCGCAAGCTGTTCGACGACCTGCTCGAAGCCGAGCGGTTCGACGTGGAATGGGACACGCACGGGCTGCTCTTCGTGTTCCAGTCGAAGGCCGCGTTCGACCACTACGCCGAGACCGACCACCTGCTGAGCGACCGCTTCGCCATGCCCGCCCGCCGGTTCGACGCGGCCGAGTTGCTCGCCCTCGAACCGGCCCTGAAGCCCGGCAGCGTGAGCGGCGGATACCTGTACACGTCGGACGCCCAACTGCGACCGGATCGGCTGATGTCCGCACTTCAACACCGCCTCCGCGAGATGGGCGTGCGGTTCGTCGAGAACGCCGAAGTGACCGGCTTCACGCCGGCCGACGGCACGGCCAAGGCGGTTGCCACCACCGCAGGTGAGTTCAGCGCCGATGCGTTCGTCATCGCCACAGGCGCGTGGGCACCTAAGCTGAACGCCCACCTCGGCATGAGACTGCCGATCATCCCCGGCAAGGGGTACAGCATCACCCTGCCGCGGCCGGCGGTGTGCCCGACGTATCCGATGATCTTCGAGGAACACCGCGTGGCGGTCAGCCCGTTCCGCACCGGCTTCCGCATCGGCAGTACGATGGAGTTCGCCGGGTACGACGAAACCATGAACCGCGACCGGCTGAGGTTGCTCACCGATGCGGCGGCGGTCTACCTGACCGACCCCGGCGACGCCTCGCAAGGGGCCGAAGAGTGGTGGGGCTGGCGGCCGATGTCGGTGAGCGGGCTGCCGGTCATCGACCGTTCGCCGCGACTGGCAAATGTCCTGGTGGCGGCCGGGCACGGGATGCTCGGGCTGAGCATGGCGACCGGCACCGGTAAGCTGGTGGCCGAGTTGCTGGGCGGGGAGAAGCCGCACATCCCTGCGGAGCCGTATCGGTTGGGGTGAGTTTGGTCCCCCTCTCCCCTTGAGGGAGAGGGGTTAGGGGTGAGGGGTTGGTTCGTCACAACATTCGCCCTCACCCCCAACCCCTCTCCCTCAAGGGGAGAGGGGAGCGAAGCAGTCGCTCGTCCGGTACACTGTACCCGTCCGCACCCCCCCCCGGAGCGCCGACCGATGCGCCGCGTCATCCTGCCCCTGCTCGCCCTGTTCGCCATGGCGGGTGTCGCCCCCGCCGCCGACAAGGCGTTCACCGTCCGCTGGCTCGGCCAGTCGTTCATCACGGTCGAAACGCCGAGCGGCAAGGTCATCGCCTTCGACCCGCAGGTGATGACCGAGTTCGAGCGGAAAGACCCGATCAAGGCCGACTTCGTGTGCGTGTCGCACCCGCACAACGACCACAACCGGGTGGAGGAGGCCGTCGCCGACGCCAAAGACCCGAAGAAGGTGAAGGTGTTCCAGGGGCTGACCAGTGACCCGAACAAGCCGAACAAGCCGGCCGAGTGGAGCAAGCTGGACGAGAAGGTGAAGGTGAGCGACACGGTCACGTACCGCTTCCGCACGTTCGGCTGCTACCACGACGAGACGAGCGGGCTGAAGCGGGGCAAGAATGCGGCATTCATCGTGGAAGCCGACGGCCTCACCTTCTGCCACCTGGGGGACCTGGGGCACACGCTCACCGAGGCCGAGGCGAAGGTGATCGGCAAGATCGACGTGCTGTTCATCCCCATCGGCGGCACGTACACGATCAACGCGGAGACGGCGAAGGAGGTGGCGGACGTGCTCAAGCCGACGCTGTACGTGATCCCGGTCCACTTCGCCACCGACGGCCGCCCCGAGTCGCTCGTCGGCCCGGCCGAGTACCTGGATCAGTTCAAGGACGCGAAGAAATTGACCGACACGAACGAGCTGACCATCCCGGCGGGTGCGAAGGCGGACAAGGTGACGCCCGTGCTGCTCGGGTGGGAGAAGAAGAAGTAGCCGACGATTCGCCGGGTGAACCGCGGGTGATCCCCACCCAGGCGGCTGACGCCGCCGGTTCACCAAATCCAGACCACACTCCCGCCTCATGCGCCCCCTCGTCGCCCTCCTGTTCGCCATGCCCCTCCTCGCGGCCGACCCGCCGGCGGTGAAGCGGGAGTTCCGCGGGGTGTGGGTGGCGTCGGTTGCCAACATCGACTGGCCGAGCAAGCCGGGGCTGAGCGAGAAGGGGCAGAAGGCCGAGTGGGACGCCATTTGCGAGCGGTGCGTCGAACTGAAACTGAACGCCGTCGTCCTGCAAGTGCGGCCGATGTGTGACGCCCTTTACAAGTCCGACCTGGAGCCGTGGAGCGGGTTCCTCACCGGCACGCCGGGCAAAGACCCCGGCTACGACCCGCTTGAGTACGCCGTCGCCGAAGCCCACCGCCGCGGGCTGGAGCTTCATGCGTGGTTCAACCCGTACCGGGCGTGGGCGCCGAGCGCGAAGGGCGACGTGCCCGATTCACACGTCCGTAACTCACATCCGAATTGGGCGAAGGAGTACGGCAAGCACTTCTGGCTGAACCCGACGAACGAAGCCGCCCGCACGCACTCGCTGGCCGTCATCCGCGACGTGGTGAAGCGGTACGACATCGATGGCGTCCACCTCGACGACTACTTCTACCCGTACCCGGAACAGGACGCCGACAAGAAGGAGATCCCCTTCCCCGACGACGACACGTGGGCCGCGTACCAAAAGACCGGCGGCAAACTGGCCCGCGACGACTGGCGGCGAGACGCGGTGAACACGTTCGTGAAGGAGCTGTACGAGCAGGTCCACGCTGAGAAGAAGTGGGTGAAGGTGGGCATCAGTCCGTTCGGCATCTGGCGACCGGGGCACCCGGAGGGTATCGAGGGGTTCGACCAGCACGCCAAGCTGTACGCCGACGCTAAGCTCTGGCTGAATGAGGGGTGGGTGGACTACTACACCCCGCAACTGTACTGGCCGATCGTTCAGGAGAAGCAGAGCTACCCGAAGTTGCTGGAGTGGTGGGCGGGCGAGAACACGAAAGGCCGGCACCTGTGGCCGGGGCATTCGGCCAGCCGCCAGACGAGCGGGGCGAAGGGCTGGGGCGACACGGAGTTGGCCGACCAGATCGAGGCGACACGCAAACAGAAGGGCACGAGCGGCGACCTCCACTTCAGCATGAAGGCGCTGATGAACAAGGACAGCGCCGCGTCGAAGAACCTGGCGAAGGTGTACACCGAACCGGCACTCGTGCCCGAAACCCCGTGGCTGGGGAAGCGGCCGAAGTAGCGTCCGTCCGGTCGGGTGGCCCGCTCTCGCCGAGAGCGGGTTCCGATTCC
>JANNQE010001189.1:0-2515 GCA_031441625.1 Planctomycetia bacterium | reverse complement strand
CCCCCACCGCAGCCTCCGCCGCCGGCATACATCCCAGCACCGGTGATCCCCCCACCCCCACCGCCGCCGGCAGTTCCACCACCGCCCGCCGCGCCGCTGCTCGCTCGTCCGGTCACCCGCCCGGTGGTGCCGCCGCCACCGCCGACGGTGGTCGCGCCGACCCCAACTCCCGCCCCGCTGCCGGAACCGGAGCCGGCGGCCGAGGAAGCGTTTAACCCGTTCGCCGGTTTCGTGGTGCCCGGTTCGGCAGCCGACGGTGGCGTCAAGAAAGACGACGGCGGGCGGAAGAAGCGACGGGACGACGACGAGGACGACGACGACCGCCCGCGGAAGAAGCGGCGGTGAGCGTGGGCCGTGCTACCGCTTCGGCCTGAAGGGCCGGATTCTGTCAGCCCAGGTCGGAGCGAGCCGCAGGCGAGGGGAGGCCTGGGAACAGTTGACGTGAACCCGCCCCTTCAGGGCGGTTCCCATTTCGCCCTTGGTCCCAGGGCTTCGCCCTGGGCTGACAGAACCCGGCCCTTCGGGCCGATGGAACTCTCTACTCCACCAGCGTGTCCACGAACTTGACCACGGCGGCCCGCTTGTCGCCGTTGTTCTTGCTCGTCAGGGTGACCGGCACGAACACCTCGCGGGTTTGCCAGCCGTCGGCCTTCTCGACCGTCGGCGGGCCGGACACCTCGGCCACACGATCCGTGAACTGCCCGACCGCCCGCGCCCAGTACACCTTGCCCGTCAGCGGGTCGTGCGCCTGCACCCGCCCGGCCGGGTGGACGCAGTACACGGCCAGCGTCAACTTCGCCTGCGTGTAACTGGCCACCGCCGTGCCGGTGGTGATCGGCTCGCCGTAGCTGTACCGCCACAGCCGCTTGCCGGTGGTGCGGTCGAGGGCGTACAGCCAGCCGTCGCGGCTGGCGGCGAACACCGCCCGCCCGTCGGCCGCCAGTTGCGTGTGCGCGGGGCGGTCCAGGTCGTGCTGCCAAATGGTGTCGCCGGTGGCGGCGTTCAGGCAGAGCACCGCGCCGGCCGGCTTGGTTTCCGGCGGGCGGCCGGGTTCGGCGTCCGAGTTCAAATCTTCCAGCAACCGCCCGGTGCCGACGCCGACGAACAGGCGGTCGCCGCTCGCCACCGGGTTGCCGAACGAGCGGTAGGGCAGTTCCTTCTTCCACACCTCCGCGCCGGTGGCGGCGTCCAGGCAGAAGGTGGCGAACGTGTTGTACCCGCTGCCGGCGTACACCCGCCCGTTCGCCAGCACCACCGGCGAATCGACGTGCAAGCCCTGCTCCTTCCCGCGGTAGTGCCACACCTCGTTCCCGTTCGTGTCCACGCAGTAAAGGCCGTCGTCGCCGGCGGCGAAGTAGACCCGCCCGTCGGCCACCACCGGCGTGCCCTCGGTGTGGCTCTGCGTGCGGAACTCCCACAGCTTTTCGCCCGTCTCTGCGTCCAGGCAGAGCAGGCGGCAAGACGGGTCGGTGTGCAGCCCCTCGCCGCAGTAGACCCGCCCGCCGGCCACCACGGGGGTGCAGTACACGCCCCGCAGCTCGGCGTCGTTGAACACCCACTTCTGCTTGCCGGTCGTGCGGTCGATGCAGACGATCGCCCCCTTGCGGAAGATGGCGTCCTTCAGCCCGCCGAAGTAGGCCCGCGTGGGTGTGACGGTGACACCGGACATGATTTCTTCCACGTCAGGTGACTCGTACCACACGGTCGCGTCGGTCAGCTTGATCGGCGACTCGCCTTGTGACACCGCGGTGTCACCGAGTTCGACGGCGGCGGTGCCGACCGTGCCGGCGCGGGGCAACCCGAGCGTGAGCATCACCCCGCCGAACAGCAGCATGGCCACGAGCGCGGCCACCTCGCCCGGCACGCGGGTGCGAACCGACGGGTCGGGTTCGGCCGGCGACCGCAGCACCCGATACGCGAGGTACGCGGCCCCGGCGAGCAGCCCGACGATGCCGGCGGTCAGTTCGCGGCTGGGCAGTTGGAAGAGCAGGCCGACGACTTCACCGAACGGCAGGCCGAACGGCGAGCCGGTCATCACCCACTGCCCGCCGTACACCACGGCGAACACGATGAGCACGGACGCGGCGGCGAAGCCGAGCAGGGCGAGCACGTCCTTCCACGCGGGCGAGTCGGTCTCGGCGGGGTCGTCAGCGACGGCGGTGCGATACCGCCGACCGGCCCACAGCAGGCCGAGGAAGACGACTCCGAGCAGCAGGGCAGTGAACGCGGTGGGCGAGGTATACCACTCGTCCGGCCACTTATCCTTTGGAATGAAAAAGCGGAAGAAGTACCCCGCGGCGAGCATACCGTTGACACTCACCACCATCATGAACGCCCGCCAGCGGCGGAAGCCGCCGGCCAGCCCGCCGAACGTGGCCGGGAAGATGGCCGCGAGGATGGCCAGCGGGGCGACGAAGACCGTCGATGGGATGACGCCGAACAGGGGGCCGGCGGCCATTCCGGGCGAGCGGGGGGCGTCAGCCCCCTGGTGCTTGTTCGGAACCAGGGGGCTGAC
>JANNQE010001188.1:0-3601 GCA_031441625.1 Planctomycetia bacterium | reverse complement strand
ACCCGCTCGCGGAGCGAGCAGAACACTTCCCGCGAGCAGACCACGTCACTCCCCGCCGAGGGTGTCCCGGAGGGCCGCCAGCACGTCGTTCAGGTGGGTCAGGTTCGGGTTCAGTTCGAGGGCGTGCTTGAACGCCCGCAGGGCCGCCCGCGGCTTGTGCATCCGCAGGTAGCACTGGCCCATCCCGCTCGCCGCCCCGAAGTGGTACGGGTTCAGCCGTAGCACCGCCTCGCAGTCGCTCACCGCCTTCGCGTACTCGCCGCGGACGAAGTGCTGCACGGCCCGCTGGTTGTAGGCCTCGGCGAACTGCGGGCGGCGGCTGATGAGGTCGTCGCACGCGGCCACCCGCTCGCTCACGTCCGGCAGCCCGACCGCTTGCCGCAGTTCGCGGGCGTAGTCGCCGTCGTCGCGGAACCACACCTCCCAAACGGACTCGCCGGCCGTCGCCCGCACCGCCTCGTCGTCGTCGTGCAGGGCCGACGCCAGCACGGCGTTGCACGTCATGGTGCCGACCAATCCCAGGGCGGCGGCGGCGGCCCGGCGGTGGGTCGGGTCGAGGTGCGATTCGAGGATGCGGCAGAGGGTGCCTTCGGTGTACCGCTCGCGGACGGCCTGACGGAACGTGCCGATGGCCGCGTCCACGCTCGCGCGGAACAGGTCCGGGTCGTCGCCCGGCCGCGGCTGGGGCAGTTCATCAAAGGCTTCGACGAGCAGCGACACGGCGTCACCTCGGGGCAGACACCTCAGTGTAGAGCGGGTGCGGGGCGGCGGCAGGGGGAAACGCCGGGGGGAGTGACGGGCGAGCCGAGCGGCGTCACCTGGTCAACTGCTCGGCGCGGGCGGACAGGGCGTCGAACGTCGCCTTGCGGCCGGGGAAGCTGGCGTCCTGACCGTCCGCGTACGGGGCGTACCGCCGCCACCCGCTGGCCGCTTTCACCCACTGCTCCTTCGCCCCCTTGCGGGCGTCGGCCCCGCCGCCCTCCCGTTCGGCCCGCGCCGCCGCCGCTTCCTCCGCCTCCGCCTGCTCGTGCGCCGCGAGGGCCAGCAGGTAGCCGGCCTCGCCCACCGCCGCCTCGGCGATCATCCCGCCCACCGCCCGGTTCGTGAGCGGCCCGTTGGCGCGGAGGAACTTGTCCACGCCCCCGCGGGCGGTCGCCTCGTCCGCCGGCGTCTGCGCCTGGGTGACGCGGTTGTACGCGCTCGCCAGCCCGCTGTACCACTCCTTCAGCGGTTCGTCGGCCGTCGCGCCCTCGAGCACCTTGCCGTACTCGTCCCGCCGCTTCACCAGGTCGGCCACGGCCGCGTTGTACTGCCCCCGCTGCAACCGCTCCCGCGGGTTCGGCGGCACCAGGAAGGCCTCGCGGTAGGCGTTCTTCGCCCAGAAGGAGAGCGCGGCCTTGGCGCTGTCGTTGCCCACGCCGGGCGGCAGGCGGGTCAGGCGGTCGATGGGCAGGCGGGCGTCGTCGTACATGGTGAACACCGACTCCGCCTTGAGCGGCGAGGTGGGGTCGAACCCGCCCTGTTCGAGCGGCAGGAACGAGCCGAGCGCCCGCACCGGGGTGAACTTGTCGGCCGGCGGGTTCCACCCCCACACCTTCGCGCCGTCCGCCGCCACCTCCGCCCCATTGACCGCCGCCGACCAGTCGACGGCCAGTTGCACGCCCACGCCGTCTTTCAGTTTCTCCTGCAAGCGGGTCATCCGCGGGGCGAGGGCCGACAGCGGGGGCGACAGGTACAGCCCGCTCGCCTTGACCGCGTCGGCCGTCACGTCCCACGGTTTCGTCTTGTCGGCGGACCACGGGCAGGCCGACGGGTCGGCCTTCAGTTCGGCCAGCGTGACCGGCCGGCCGGCCGCCTTGCCCGGCACCGCCTCGCCCCGCCACGGGTCGAACAGCAGCACGCCCTCGCTCGCCCGCACCCCCACCGCCCAGAACGGGCCTTTGGGCGGCTGCCCGCGGCCGGCCGTCCCCTGGAACGTCCACGGCTGGTCGGCCGCTTGCGGCGGGCCGATCAGGTAAGCGTCCAGGTCGAGTTGCCGACACAGGGCAATGAACGTGGCCGCGCGTTCCAGCCCGGTGCCCGACCCGCGGCTGAGCACGAACGTGGGCGGCATCGGCGGCAGGAGGGCGATGCGGCCGACCGACGGGGCGAGCACCACCTGCCGGACGACGAACCGGAAGGCGGCATCCGCCCGCACGGCCGGCGGGTCGGACGCGCCCACCCCCAGCCCGGCTTTCACGTCGGACAGGTACAGGCACTCGCTCAGGTGGTTGGCGTCGAGGGCGGTGAACTCGCTGCCGCCCACGGACCGCTTCTCGGCATCGGTCAGGCGGAGCGCGGCGGCGACGGCCGCCACGTACTCCGGCTCGGCCGGTTGGGGCCGGTCGGCGGGGGCGGCGTTGGTCAGCCCGGCCGTCAGTTCGGCGACGGCCGCGCGGGCGGCCTTCGGGTCCGGGTTGTTCCGCACGGCGGAGGCGAACTTCGGCCACGGGTCGGTCACCGCGACCGACGCACCACTCTTGGTCGTCTTGGTGCTGTCGGCAGGTCCGCACCCGGAGCAGCCGGCGGCGAGGGACACTCCGCCCGCCACCAGGAGCAGGCCGGCCGAACGCAGGGAGAGCTTCATGGCGAGGGGGTCTCGTCGGGGGCGGCGACGGCGGCGCGGACCCGCAAGAGGGTGCGGACCAGGGCCGGCAGGTCGTCCAGCGGGAGCATGTTCGGGCCGTCGCTCGGGGCGGCGTCGGGGGCCGGGTGCGTCTCGACGAACAGGCCGTCGGTGCCGGCGGCGACGGCAGCTTTGGCCAGCACCGGCACCATCGAGCGGTCCCCGCCCGTGCGGTCCCCGAGCGCGCCCGGGGTCTGTACGCTGTGAGTGGCGTCGAAGATCACCGGCCGACCGCATTGTTGCATCCACGGGATGGCGCGGAAGTCGTTCACCAGCAGGCCGTACCCGAACGTGGTGCCCCGCTCGCACAACAGCACCCGCTCGTTCCCCGCCGCCGCACACTTCGCCACCACGTTCTTCATGTCCCACGGGGCCATGAACTGACCCTTTTTCACGTTCACCACTCGCCCGGTGGCGGCGGCGGCTTCGAGTAAATCCGTCTGCCGGGCGAGGAACGCGGGGATCTGGAGCACCTCGCACACCTGGGCGACGGCCGCGCACTGGCCGGCCTCGTGAACGTCGGTGGTGACGGGCACGCCGAACGTGCGGCTGATCTCGTCCAGAATTTTCAGCCCGCCGTCGAGGCCCACCCCGCGGAAGGACTTGCCCGACGAGCGGTTCGCCTTGTCGAAGCTGGCTTTGAACACGACCGGCAGGGCGAACTGGCGGGCGACCTGAACGACCCGCTCGGCCACGCCGAGGCAGTGGTCGCGGGACTCGATCACGCACGGGCCGAGGATCCACAACAGCGGGTGACCGGGGCCGACCCGGTACGGCCCGACGGTGACGACAGACGGGGTCACGGCAGCTCCTTCGCACGACACCTGAGACGGACAGGATAGGAAGTGGGGGAGAGACCTCACCCCCCGTCGCCCTCTCCCAGGGGAGAGGGGGTGTTCAACCTGCCAGCCCGCTTGTCGTCGCCGGGAGCTTGCG
>JANNQE010001187.1:0-5360 GCA_031441625.1 Planctomycetia bacterium | reverse complement strand
GGGATCAGAACCCGCTCTCGGCGAGAGCGGGCCACCCTAGCGGAATCAACCCATGATGACCAAACTGACCGGCACCCTGGTGCGGGTGCTGGACGACGAGGTGCGGCTGGCCGTCGGGCCGTTCGAGTACGCGGTGATGGTGAGCGAGGCCACCCGCCGGCACCTGCAACTCCGCACCGGACAAGAAGTCACACTTCACCTGATCGAATACTTCGAGGGCAACCAGGCGGGCAGCCGGTTCACCCCGCGGAAGCTGGGGTTCGCCACCGAGACCGAACTGGACTTCTTCGAACTGTTCTGCACCGTCGAAAAGATTGGCGTGAAGAAGGCGCTGAAGGCGCTCAGCCGCGGGGTGCGGGACATCGCCGACGCCATCAGCCGGCAGGACACCAAGTGGCTGAGCACGCTCCCCGGCATCGGGCCGACGACGGCCGAGCAGATCGTGACGACGCTCAAGCGGAAAGTCGGCCCGTACATCGTTGCCGCGAGTGCCAAGCCGGAAGTGCCGCCGACGGCAGTCGAGGCGAGCGGCGGGCGTAAGCCCGCTGTTTCTGGGCGGACGAAGAAACAACCCGCTGACGCGGGCCGCTCGTCGGAGGCACCCGAACTCGACCCGCTGCCGAGCGGTCAGTTGATCGAGGACGTGTACCAGGCGCTGATGAGCGTGGGCCACACGCCGGTGGAAGCCCGCGAGCGGCTGGACAAGCTGCTGCAATCCGGCGGGCGGTTCAAGACCGTGGGCGAAGCGATTACAATGGTGTACGGTCAAGGGGAGAAACCATGAGTACGCTCACGTTCGAGGTGCCGACCGAGCATGCCGAAGCGCTTGCGCTCCGAGCCGAACGTCGGGGCGTGCAGTTGGCCGACTTACTCCGCGAGATGGCAGAACAGTTCCTCGCCCGTGACGAGGCGTTCGACGCCGCCGCCAAATACGTGCTGGACAAGAACGCCGAACTCTACCGGCGGCTGGCGAAATGATCTACCTCACCGCCGACGAGGTGATTACGCCTTCAAGAACTCGTCATCGCCCAATCGGGTGGGTTGCCGGGTGTGAAAGACCGCGGGCTGGTCGAGTCCGCAGTCGCCCTACCACGGCAGTCGTTCGGCGGGGTGGACTTTGACCCTACGCTGGCGGACAAAGCGGCGGCACTCGGCTACTCCCTCGTCGCCAATCACGGGTTCGAGGACGGCAACAAGCGGATCGCTCACGCCGCGATGGAAGCGTTCCTGGTGATGAACGGGCACGAGTTGTCTGCCGGGGTGGATGAGCAAAACGACGTCTTCTGGCGGCTGGCCGGAAAGGGGATGACCCGTGACGAATTTTTCGAGTGGGTGCGAACTCATGTGGTCACGCTCGCGTCTGGTTGAATTGCAGTTCACATCACGAGGACCGCACCCGTGACCACGCCGAGCCTGTTCGACGCCGTGATGACGCCTGAGCGAGTGGATGACCACCTCGACATTCCTGGGCTGACTCTCCACCGCAGGTTCTTGGTCGCTGACGAGCAGCGCGATGCACTCGCCTACATCGACGCCGCACCGTGGCGGGGCGACTTGAAACGGCGGGTTCAGCACTACGGCTACCGATACGATTACACCGCCCGCAAGGTGGACCACTCGATGCGTGTGGGAGAGTTGCCGCCGTTCGCGTCGGCCATCGCCCGCAAGCTGTTCGCGGACGGGCTGACGGCCGAAGTGCCGGACCAGTTGATCGTCAACGAGTACCAGCCGAGCCAGGGGATTTCGGCCCACGTCGATTGCGAGCCGTGCTTCAAAGACGGGATCGTGACTCTCAGCCTCGGCTGGGTGTACGAGATGGACTTCATCAGCCTCACAACCAAAGAGGTGCGATCCACCCTCCTCGAACTCGGCTCGGCAGTGGTGATGACCGGCGAGTCGAGGTATCAGTGGCAGCACCGCATCCAGGCCCGCAAGTCGGACCGCGGCGTTCCCCGCGGGCGGCGGGTGTCGCTCACCTTCCGCAACGTCATCCTGACGGCCACCGACGCCGAGTTTCGAGAGGCCATGACCTACACGTTGGAGAAGAACGCCGAACTCTACCGGCGGCTTGCCGAATGAACGCTTTCACCCTCACCGCCCTCCTCCTCGCCCCCGCCGCCGATCCGCCGGCGGACCTGAAGCCGTTTCAGGGCAAGTGGGTGCTGTCGGCCGCCACGCTCGGCGGGCGGGACCACCTCGACGACTTCAAAGGGCTGACGCTCACCGTGGACGGCGACAAGTACGTCGTCACCGTCGGGCCGAACACCGACAAGGGCAGCATCACGCTGGATGCGACGAAGTCGCCCAAGCACATCACGCTCGCCAGTTCGGAGAAGAACGGGCCGTTCAAGGGCCGGACCATGCCGGGCATCTACGAGTTGAAAGACGATCAACTGACGGTGTGCTTGAACTCGGAGAAGGACGACCGCCCGGCCAAGTTCGAGGCACCTGAGAAAACGCCGGTCATGCTGTTCGTGTACGTGCGGGAGAAGAAGTGAGCGGGGGGAGGACAGAAGTGCTAACCACAGAGGCACAGAGACACAGAGAAGACCGAAGCAGGTCGAATGACACAGAACTGCCTCCTCTCTTCTCTGTGCCTCTGTGGTTAGTCTTGTCTTCCGCGTGCCCCCGACCTGTTCAATCCCACCCCGCGGCGGGCACAATACCCACTCCCCCGCCGAGACCCCCGCGATGGCCCGCGAGAAGATCATCGACTCCCGCACACCCGACCCCGAACGCCAGCGGGACGCCGCCCTTCGTCCCAGGATGCTCGCTGAGGTGATCGGCCAGAAGAAGGTGGTGAACCGCCTGCAGATCGCCGTGAACGCTGCCAAGAAGCTGAAGGAGCCGCTCGGCCACATTCTCTTCGACGGCCCGCCCGGCCTTGGCAAAACCACCTTCGCCACCGTGCTGCCGAACGAACTCGGCACCAGCGTGCAACTCACCTCCGGGCCGGCCCTCGCCAAGCCCGCCGACATGCTCCCGTTCCTGACGAACCTGGAGGAAGGCAGCATCCTGTTCATCGACGAGATCCACCGGATGCCCCGCGTGGTGGAGGAGTTCATCTACCCGGCGATGGAAGACTTCCGCATCGACATCGTGCTCGGCGAGGGCATGAGCGCCCGCACCATCAGCATGCACCTGAAGCGGTTCACGCTCATCGGCGCGACCACCCGCAGCGGGATGCTGTCGAGTCCCATGCGGGACCGCTTCAAGATGCACGAGCACCTGGAGTTCTACAGCGTGGACGAGCTGGCCCAGATCGTGACGGTGAACGCGAAGAAGCTGAACCTGCCGCTGAACGCCGACGCCGCCCACGAACTGGCCCGCCGCAGCCGCGGCACCCCTCGCGTGGCGAACGCCCGGTTGTACTGGGTGCGGAGCTACCACGCGGGTCACCCGGAGGTCGCCGACGGCCCGGTCAGTTTGGAGACGGCGAAGGCCGCGCTCGACATGCAGGAGGTGGACACCGAAGGACTCGACCGTCAGGACCGGCGGTACCTGGAAATCCTGATCGACGTGTTCGGCGGCGGGCCGACCGGGGTGGAGGCGATCGCCGCGACGATGAACATCGCCGCCGACACGCTGACGGACGAGATCGAGCCGTACCTGCTCCGCGAGCAGTACATCGTGCGATCTCCCCGCGGCCGGGTTGCCACGCACAAGGCGTTCGTGCTGCTCGGCAAGCTGCCGCCGCCGAAGCCGAAGGCCGACGGCACGACGCTGTTCGATTGAAGTGGCACTCGGCGGCGGGGGTGGGTAACGTGTGGCACACGGAGGACGGGAAATGCTGACACTCTACGCCCCGCACTACGGGGAAATTGAGGTTCCGTTCTGGGTGAACGACCTCGACTCGTTCCGCCGCTGGGTGCATTCGGGCGAACTGCCGGAGAAGCTGAAGGTTCACTTCATCAACGGCCACGTCCGGATGGACATCATGGGTGAAGCCTTCAGTCACAACCGAGTGAAACTCGCCGTCACCTTCACTTTGGAAGGGCTAGTCCGAGTCGAGAAGTCGGGTTTGGTCTTCGTGGACGGGATGCTCATGACGAACGACGACGCCGAACTCGGTTGCGAACCAGACGCAATGTTCATCTCCGCCGAATCGCTCGCTTCCGAGCGGGTGACGTTCACCCAGGGCGAAACGACAGGATCGGTGGCGACGGAGGTGGTCGGCTCGCCGGACTTGGTGGTGGAAGTGGTCAGCCCGAGTTCGGTGGTGAAGGACACCGAATGGCTGATGTCGCAGTATCACGAGGCGGGGGTGAGTGAATATTGGCTGATCGACGCCCGACGGGAGGGTGAGCCGGCATTCGCAATCTACCGCCGCACGACGAAGGAGTTCGTCGCGGTTCGCAAGTCGCGGGGGTGGCTCAAGTCGCCGGTGTTCGGCAAGTCCTTCCGCCTCGTCTGTACCGAGCAGTTCGGCCTGACGGACTACGTGCTGGAAGTGAAGTGACGCGGATCGAATGTGGGCGAGCGATGACCGAAGCGGAAGTGGTTGAAGGGAGTCGATCCGACGCCGATGTTGGAGTTCGTACGCGGAACGGGCAGCGCACGCCGATTCGCTCTCTTCTCCATCGCTTCCTGTCGGCAGCATGGATGGGCTACGGACGACACTCGAAGTCGAGAGGCGGTTGACTGGGCGGAACAACTCGTCGAGAGGGCGGTGGCTCTGGACGATGGGAGTGGCCCTTCAGATGGCGACTGTTACCTGATGGGGGCGGCTGCGAATCGGTGCATGGGGGCGGCCGGGTGTGCAGCCGAAGGGGATGCGAGTAGCGCACTCGAGAACGCGCTCGTCGTTGTCGAAGTTCTGCTCGACGGGGAAGAGGAGTCGAGTCCACTCGCAAGGTTGGTGCGTGACATCTTCGGCAACCCCTTCCGTCCCGTCGCCGTTGACCCAAGTTGGCTCACCTCCACGGTCACATCCCTCGCCACCAGCATCTACGCCGAGCGAGCCTTCGACCGGATGCCAATTCTGGCCGATGCCCTCGAAGAAGCCGGGTGCGACCACGCCGACATCCTGACCCACTGTCGGGGCGACGGGCCGCACGTCCGCGGGTGCTGGGTGGTCGATCTGCTGCTGGGCAAGGAGTGAGCGGGCGAGACGGCGCAGGGCGGGCGCTCCGCCGGTTCACCGGGTGAGCGTCTTTCGTGTTGGTGGGGTTTGGCTGTTGTGGGAGGATGCCCGCCCACCGCCGCGAAGCGGCCGGCGTTCGTAGCCCAGGGCGGGAGCCCGGGACCCGGCGCCCCACCCCACCCCCGCCCCGAAGGGGCCGGCGTCCACCACGCCGGCCCCTTCGGGGCGGGGTTTCGTTCGCCCCACTCCCCAGGGCTTCCGCCCTGGGCTACGAACG
>JANNQE010001186.1:0-5545 GCA_031441625.1 Planctomycetia bacterium | reverse complement strand
GACTCCGACGCCCCGCCGCCCGCAGACTTTGTTTAACGCCACGCTCCGAAGGGCCGACGTGACGCTGGCACCCGTAGCGGAGAAAGGGGATTAATCGACCCCCCGCCGCGGAGCGGCGGCAGACGTTAGCCAGGGGTGAAGTGAGCATCGCAGATGCGAACGGAACCCCTGGAACGCGATCCGAAACAGGAACAAGCGCCGGAGGGGCGACAGGCCGGCTCTGCCGCCCCTCCGGGGCGGATTCATTGGGAACGACAACCAGGGGTTCCGCTCGCTCCGCTCGCTCCACCCCTGGCTAACATCTGCCGCCCCTCCGGGGCGAAGACGCGGGAGAAGATCGATGGCCGTCCGCCGCAAGAAAGCCGAACCGCCGCCGCCGCCGAAGAAAGACCCCGTCGCCATCGGCAAGGAGGTGATGAAGCTCATCGACTCCGTCGCCGAGGAGAAGCGGATCTCCCGCGAGGTGCTGCTCACCGGGTTGGAGCAGGGCATCACTCAGGCGGCGCTGCGGCACTTCGGCGTCGAGGAGGGCGTTCACGTCATCATCGACCGCTCCACCGGCGAGATCTCCGCCAAACACGGCGCGATCGACCTGGACACGGAGACGCTCGGCCGCATCGCCGCGCAGTCGGCCAAGCAGGTCATCATCCAGAAGTTCCGCGAAGCCGAATCGGACATGGTGTTCGGCGAGTACAGTGCGAAGAAGGGCGACCTGGTGCAGGGGAGCGCCACCCGCGTGGACGCCGGCACCGCCATCCTGTCGATGGGCAAGACCGAAGCCTTGCTGCCGCGGAGCGAGCAAATCCCTGGCGAGAGCCACAGCGTCGGCGACCGCATCAAGGCCGTCGTGTTCGAGGTGCGGAAGAACGGCAACCGGGTGAAGATCGTGCTGAGTCGGGCGCACCCCGACTTCGTGCGGTGTCTCTTTGAAGAAGAAATTCCCGAGATCGCCGACCGCACCATCGACATCCGCGCCATCGCCCGCGAGGCCGGCTACCGCTCGAAGTTGGCGGTGAGCAGCATCGACATGAAGGTGGACGCGGTGGGCGCGTGCGTGGGCGTGCGGGGCAGCCGCATCAAGACCATCATTGAGGAGTTGAACGGCGAGCGGATCGACATCGTGCGGTGGAACGACTCCCTGCAAGTGCTCATCCCGAACGCCCTGCAACCGGCGAGTATTTCGGAAGTGTTCACCTACCCGCGGCTCGGCCGGGCGCTCGTGCTGGTGGAAGAAGACCAACTGTCGCTGGCCATCGGCCGCCGCGGGCAGAACGTGCGGCTGGCGAGCAAGCTGGTGGGCCTCGACCTGGAAATCATGACCGCCGACGAACTGGCCGAGACGCTCGACCGGGCCGAGCGGTGGTTCGGCCAGTTGCCGCACGCCAGCGAAGAAGTGGTGCAGGCCCTCATCGGCGAGGGGTTTTTGTCGTACAACGACCTGAGCAGCGTGGACGGCAAGACGCTCACCGAGTTCAGTTCCCTGACGGAAGAGCAGGGGGACGAGGTGATCGCCTACGCCGAAGATTATGCGGAGACCATGGAGGAGGCCGTTCAGGAGGAGCAGCGGACGGCCCGCGATCAGGCGGACGCGGCCGAACGGGAAGCGGCCGAGCAAGCCCGCCAGGAGGCCGCGGAAGCCGCCGAGGCCGCCGCCGCCGCGAACCCGCCGGCGGCGGACGTGTCTGCACCGGAGACCGAACCGGGGACGACGACCATACCCGCCCCCGGCCACCCGCTGGCCTACCACGAAGGCCCGCCGAACGACACCGCAAGCGTGGAGCACGCCGTGGAACAAGAAGAACTGCGAACGGGCGAGGACGGGGAGTTGACCACTCCCGCCCCCGGCTCGGACGACGAGAACGGAGCGACGGCATGACCACCGCCGTTGCCCTTTCCACCGCCGGAATCACCGTTAGAATCCCTCTCACCCCCGCCCCCGGCCGCTCGCCGGGCGGCTAACGGGAGCGCAACCGGCGCTCCCCACAGGAGCGCCGCTTGTCGAAGACCGCCGAGACCATCCGGGTTTTCAACCTGGCGAAAGAGCTGAAGCTGGAGAACAAGGCCCTCATCGACGTGTGTCAGGATCTGGGCTTTGAGAAGGTGAAGAACCAGCTCAACAGCCTGACCTCCGAGCAGGCCGAACAAGTCCGGAAGCGGGTGACCGCGGGTCCGGCCAAGTCCGCGCACGCCCACCCCGCACGGCCCGCCCACGCGCCGCCGCCCGTCCTGCCTACCAAGAACCTCGACCAGAAAGTGCGCACACTCACCGCACCCAAGCCGAAGGCGGCCCCGCCCGTCGCGCCGGCCGCCGACCCGACCGACACCCCCGCCCCCGTCGCCGACGTGGGGCAACCCGACGTCGAGGCGGAAGCGCCGGTCGTCGCGGCCGAACAGCCCGCCCCGCAAGTGCCCGTCGCCCCGGTGTCCCCGCCCGCCCTCGGCCGCGGCGTGGCCGACCTGCTCAACCCGAACCGCATGCCCACACTCGGCGCTCGCCCGGTCGGTCAAGTCCGCAACCTGAACCAGCAACAGCCGCGGCCGAAGCCGCCGGCCCCGGCGCAACCGCAGCCGCAAGCCCCGGCTCCGACGCAAGCGCAAGCCCCGGCTCAACCGGCCGCGCCGCCGTCCCCGCCCGTCCCCGTCGTTCACGCCCCGGCACCACTCACTCCGGTGCCCCCGCCGCCCGCATCTGTGCCCACCCCGGTCGTCAGCGCTCCGGCCCCGGTTCAACCCGCTGCACCCGCGCCCACTCCGAATGCGGGTGGGACGCCCGCGATCCCGGCTAGCCCGCCCGCCGCCCCGCAACGGCCCAGCTTCACGCCGAACGTCGGCGGTCGGCCGATGAACCTCGGCTCCGGCCCGCGGCCCGGCCCGCAGCAGGGGCCCGGCCCGCAAGGGCCACGCCCGCCGGCCGGCAACCCGCAAGGCCCGCGCCCGCCGATGGGTGGGCCGCAAGGCCCGCAGGCCCCGCGGACCAACTTCGCCCCGCCCAACCCTGGCCCTCCGCGGCCCGGCTTCGGCGTGTCCACGCCCCGCCCCGGCCCGAGTGCCGGCGGTCACGGGGGCGGCCCGCGCCCGCCCGCGCCCGGCCCCAAGCCGGCCAACCCGACCGGGTCGGTCAAGCTGACCCCGGATCAGATCAAGAAGCTCCGCGAGATGGAGCAGAAGCGCGGCGGGAAGATGACGCAGGAGCAGGTGACGAAGCAGATCATCGACGCCCCGCCCGCCGGCGAGGTGAAGCCGGGTGCCCCCGGCGCTCCCGGCTCGGGCACCACCCGCCCGACCCTCGACCGCGGCGGTCCGCCACGCCCCGGCATGCCACGGCCCGTCGGCGAGAGCGAAGAGGACAAGAAGAAGGCGGCCGGGTCGGCGGTCAGCGGTCGCAGCGGGCGGCACGCCGGCCGGCAACTCCGCGACCGCGGGACGGACAAGGGGTCGGTCATCATCTCCGGCGGGCAGGTGGAGATGAGCGAGCAGCAGTGGGGGTCGCGGAAAGGCCCCCGCGCCGCCCTGCTGGCCAAAATGAAGCGGAAGCAGGTCGGCACGATCAAGAAGGAGGGGCCGGTCGAGATCACCCTGCCCATCACCCTCCGCACCCTGTCCGAGGCTATCGGGGTGAAGATGGGCGAGCTGGCCAAGCAGTTGTTCAAGGAGACGCAGCAACTGTACGGGGCCGCCTCGCAGATCGCGTTCGACGTGGCCGAGTTGATCGCCATCAACAAGGGCATCACGCTCGTCCAGAAGCGGGTGAAGTCGCCGAAGGAACTGCTGCTGGAAGAGTTCGAGAAGCAGGCGAACGAGGTGGACCCGGAGAAACTCCGCCCCCGCCCGCCGATCGTCGTCATCATGGGCCACGTGGACCACGGTAAGACCAGCCTGCTGGACAAGATCCGCCAGGAGTACGGGCTGGCGTCCGACGTGGTGAGCACCGAGGCCGGCGGCATCACCCAGGTGCTGCGGGCGTGGCGGGTGGAGAAAGACGGCAAGCCCGTCACCTTCCTCGACACCCCCGGCCACGAGGCGTTCACGAAGATGCGGGCCCGCGGGGCGAACGTGACCGACATCGCCGTCATCGTGGTGGCCGCCACCGACGGCGTCCGCCCGCAGACGGAAGAGGCCGTCGCCCACGCGCGGGCGGCCGACGTGGACATCATCGTGGCGATCAACAAGATCGACATGCCGAACGCCAACCTGGAGAAGACCCGCCGCGAGCTGTACCAACTGAACCTGCTGCCCGACAACATGGGCGGCGACATCCAGTTCATCGAGACGAGCGCCGTCACCGGCCAGGGCGTGGGCGACCTGCTCGACGCCATCGGCATTCAGGCCGAACTGAGCGAGCCGCCGCTCATGGCCGACCCGGAGCACAAGCCGAGCGGCACCTGCCTGGAGGCGTACCTGGACGGCGACAAGGGGGTGATGGCCACCCTGCTGGTGCAACAGGGGACGCTCCGCAAGGGCGACATCATCCTGTGCGGGGCCGCCCACGGCCGCGTGCGGGCCATGGTCGACGACCTCGGCCGGTCCATCAGCGAGGCCGGCCCGAGCACGCCGGTGAAGGTGTTCGGCCTGGACGTGGTGCCCGACGCCGACGACCCGTTCTACTTCGTCGAGGACGTGGCGAAGGCGGCCCAGATCGCCGAACAGGAGCGGGTGCTCATCCGCGAGGCCGACCTGTTCAAGTTCAGCCCGGTGTCGCTGGACAGCCTGCGGACGCAGAACGCCAAGATCAAGATCACCGAGCTGAAGGTGATCCTGAAGGCCGAGGCCCGCGGGTCGGTCGAGGCCATCAAGAAGGAGCTGGAGAAGTTGCTCCACGAGGAGGTGCGGTGCCGCGTGCTGAGCGCCGGCATCGGGGCCATCAGCGAGGCGGACGTGACGCTCGCCCTCACCAGCCCGGCCGACACGCTCGTCATCGGGTTCAACGTGACGGCCGACGACGCCGCCCTGAAGCTGGCCGAGGCCCGCGGCATCAGCCTCCGCGAGTACCAGATCATCTACAACCTGGTGGACGACGTCCGGGCCGCTCTCGAAGGCCGCCTGAAGCCGATCGAGGAGATCGTCCACCTGGGCCGGGCGGTCATCCGCCAGACGTTCAAGGTGAGCAAGGTGGGGGTGATCGCCGGCTGCTTCGTCACCAGCGGGGTGATCGAGCGGAGCAACCGCGTGCGGGTCATCCGCGAGGGCACGGTCATCTTCCCGCCGGCCGAGAAGACGCTCGGCCTGGACAACCTGAAGCGGCACAAGGACGACGCCAAGGAGGTCCGCGAGGGCTTCGAGTGCGGGATGAAGATCACCGGGTTCGACGACGTGAAGGTGGGCGACGTGATCGAGGCCTACCGCATCGACATCAAGCAGCGGACGCTGATGGACTAACGCGGAGTGCGGAGCGCGGAATGCGGAGGGTGAGCGTCACGGGAGTGGGTGGGATCGGACGTGCCGTGTCGCCGCGAAGCGGCCGGCGTTCGTAGCCCAGGGCGGAAGCCCTGGGGATTGTGGCGACCGAGACTCCGCCCCGATGGGGCCGGCGTGGTGGACGCCGGCC
>JANNQE010001185.1:0-3751 GCA_031441625.1 Planctomycetia bacterium | reverse complement strand
GAGGGTTAGGGTGGGGGGTCTTCTCTGGTTCCCTCCTCCCTTGCGGGGGAGGGTCAGGGTGGGGTCTTCTCTGGTTCCCTCCCCCCTTGCGGGGTAGGGTTAGGGTGGGGGGTAAGCATCGCAAAGGCAAGGATGCGAACTCCGTCATGCTCCCCCCCACCCCGGCCCTCCCCCTCAAGGGCATAGCTATTTAGGAGTTACGCAGTGGTGTTGAGTCGGGTTACCAAAGACCCGCAGGGTGGCGATCGTCGCACGCATGAGCCAGCCGAAAGTCACCGCGTCCCAGTTCATCGACTTTCTGATCGCCTCGCCCAAGCAGGCGACGGCGACCGAAGCCCAACGGACGCAACCCGCCTCGGCAGCCCCCGTCGCCCATGATGCCTATACGCGCCTGTTGCACCGACTAGAACCCGATAGCGCGGCCTTGTGGGACGAAGTTCAACCCGAAGTCCAGCGCACCAGCGGCGTCCTAGGCCGTGTTGATTGGAGTTGCGAAGTCTGGTAAAGCCCCGGCGGGAAATTGGGCCAACCGGGGGGAACCAGGATGCGTCGGCACGAACTGCCCGAGGATCAATGGCAACGGATCGAGCCCCTCCTGCCGGGTCGGGCCCGAGGCCACGGCGGGGTCGCCCGGGACAATCGCGGCTTCGTCAACGCGATCTGGTACGTCGCCAAGACCGGCATCCCGTGGCGGGACTTGCCGGAACGATTCGGCAAGTGGGACACCGTGTTCCACCGCTTCAATGCGTGGTGTCAGAAGGGCGTTTGGAAGCGGGTGTTCGAGGCCGTTCGCGACCCCGATCTCGAGTGGTTGATGATCGACGCGACGGTCATTCGGGCGCACCACCATGCCGCCGGGATGAACGGCGGCGACGACGATCAAGCGTTGGGCCGGTCGCGTGGCGGGTTCGGGACCAAGATCCATTTGGGCGTGGACGCGCTGGGATTGCCGCTGGAAATCCAGCTGAGCCCGGGCCAAGACGCGGACATCACGCACGCCGAAGCGGTGCTCGGGGATCATCAACCCGAGGCGGTGTTGGGGGACAAAGGCTACGACAGCGATGCCTTCGCGAAGACGGTCGCGGACCGGGGAGCGGCGGTGGTGATTCCGCCGCGGTCGAACCGGACGGTGCCGCGGAAGTACGACGAAGTCGTGTACGAGGAGCGGAACAAAGTGGAGCGGTGCATCAATCGGCTGAAGCAGTTCCGCCGAGTGGCGACCCGGTACGAGAAGACGGCCCGGAACTTCCTGGGGATGGTGATGTTCGCCGCGATTACGCTCTGGCTGAAATAAATTCGAGCGAATCTGAGATTTCGGTGGTGTCCGGCCAATGTTGTAGCGGTCCGTTCGGCCGGGTAGAGTATGGCCCTGGAGTCTCTGGAGGCCGGTCATGGACGATCTTTCGCCGTTCTGTTGTCTGAACCCCGACTGCCCGGACCACGGGAAGCGGAGCCACGGGAACCTGACGGTGACCATGCGGTACGGGCCGGACAAGACCCGTCGCCTGCTCCGCTGTTCCACCTGTACCGCCCGCTTCTCCGAGCGGAAGGGCACGCCCCTGTTCGACGCCCGCTTGCCGGCCGACCGAGTGGTCGCAGTCCTGGCCCATGTGGCCGAAGGGATCGGCACCCGTAAGACCGGCCGGTTAACCGGCGTCCACCGCGACACCGTCACCCGCTACCTCCGGTTGGCCGGCGAACAGGCCGCAGCGTTGCACGATGAACTCGTGGCTTTTTCCCCCGACGACCACGGAAGTGCAGTTCGATGAGAAGTGGGATTTCGTCGCCAAGAAGGAGCGGCACTGCGCGGCGGACGAGGCCCACGCCGGCGACGGTTGGGACCACGTCGCCCTCGACCCGGAGAGCCGGTTGGTGGTGAGTCTGGTGGTGGACAAGCGGACCGAGGACGCGACACGGGCGTTGGTCGGCGATTTCCACCGACGAACCGGCGGACGGGTGATGCGGCTGATCACGTCGGACGAGTACGCCGTGTCCGAGTCGGCCATTCGTGCGGCGTACGGTCGGCGGGTGACGCCACCACGAACCGGGCGTCCGGGTCGCCCGCCGAAGGCCCGGACGGTGTCTTCGACCCCCGCAGGCCGAAGTACTTCTGGGTGCGAGGCGAGCCGAAGAAGATACTTCTCAAGCGTGCGTGCCAAGCTCGTTGCTCTGCTCGAGCGGTGACGATGAATTCGCGGTCTGGTTCAGGCGCAGTGACGACTGACCATGGGCTGATGTCGGCGGTCAAGTTGTCCGGTATTCGCCGCATCAAGATGCGAAAGGTGCTGGCGACCCTCTCGTCGTTCCCGAAGACGTGAGGCTTGCCAAGCAACTTCTGTATGGTGAACCAAGCGAGGTGGTCGAAGTCCGGTTCGGTTTGCTCGACGAGTACTCCGGGCTCGTAGCGGACGAGGTGGATCAGCAAGTGATCCGGCTGCGGGGTCATGGTGTCCGCGGTGGTCATCATGGTCGCTCTGGCCTCTTCGGTACGCGGATGACTACCGGGACTAGAACGCGGACTCTTGTGAAACGTGTTGGCGTGTGGTCCTCGACACGACAAGAATGAAAACAAACCCGCCGTCCTGGGCGGGCTCGATGAGTGCTCTGTCGGTCAATCTTGGGAGCCGAAGTTGAAACGATAGATCTGGTCCAGAGTGAGCCTGCTACCCCGTGCTGCCGCAGCTGCTCGATCAACTTGGTCCGCTTGACCTTCTTCCGCTCGCCCTTTTTCTCGGTGTACTCAGACATGACGACCTCTCGGTTTGGTGCGTCGGAAGGTCACCCTGACCTCCGACACAAGAGGGGCCGTATTCACCGAGCGTCAGCCCGAGCCGGCGAGTACGTTAACGGGAAGCCCACGAATCGCAGCAGTCCAGACCATTCTGTAATTTCTCGGCAACCATTCACCTGCGACCTGGGAAGTGAATATTCAGGTTGGTCGCCCCATCGACCGGGTAAGGACGAGCACATGACATGTGAGACCGGGCAGTTCGAGCTTGGGTGGTCCATGTTCCTGCGGCAACCAGGAGAGCGTGGAGATATCGCCACGACGGAGATACTGAAGGTCGATGCTGTCAGGGTACAGGTTCGGTAGCGGCTGCCGGCCCACCAGCCGAGCCAGGATGCGCTTGCCGCCCACGCGGTAGTCGAGCTGGTCGGCCGTCGCCCCCACCGTCACGTCGGCCGTCTGGCTGACCACGCGCGGCGGCTCGATCTTGATGCGGTCCAGTGTCGTCACCACGTCGCGGATCAACTGCGCGCTGTTCACCGTCACTCGATAGCGCGTCTTGCGCTTGATGCGCTCCCACAGTTCCGCGAACTCGGGCGGGAACTGCTCCAGCGGCTTGCGCGTGGCCACGCCGCGCGCCCGGGCATTCACCGGCCGCGGGGCTGCGCCGTCCTTGCCGAACGCTTCTTCCATCTCGCTCTGCATGGTGTCCACGAACTGCTCGTAGCTCTCGTTGGCGATGACGGTCAGCACGTTCAGCTTCGGATCGGCGGTGCGCACGCCCTTCTGGTCGACCAACAGGCGCATGCCGCGCCCCACTTCCTGCCGTTTCTTCAATTCGGACACGGTCTGGTTCAGCGTGCAGATTTGGCAGACGTTCGGGTTGTCCCACCCCTCGCGCAGCGCGCTGCGCGAAAAGATGAACGCCACCGGCTCGCGGAACGACAGCAGCCGTTCCTTGTCCTTCATGATGAGCGCGTAGGCGGTGCGGTCTTCGGCGCTCTGTCCGCTGCTGGAGTCGAT
>JANNQE010001184.1:0-3934 GCA_031441625.1 Planctomycetia bacterium | reverse complement strand
CCTCACGGCCCACGCTCAGTGAAGACCCACTCGCGGAGCGAGTGGGCCACTACCCGTTGCCGGTCGGGGCCGGGCTGCCCTTCTTCATCGCGCCCCACAGGTCGAGGAAGCCTTCGAGCTGCCGGCTCCGCACCGGGTGTTGCAGCTTCCGCACCGCTTTGGCTTCGATCTGCCGCACCCGCTCGCGGGTCACTTTGAAGATGCGGCCGACCTCTTCGAGCGTGTACGTGTACCCGTCGCCCAGGCCGTACCGCAGCTTGATGATCTCCCGCTCGCGGTACGTCAGCGTCTTCAGCACGTTCTCGATCTTGTCCTTCAGCATCTCGTTCGTGGCGGCGTTCACCGGCGAATCGACCGTGTTGTCTTCGATGAAGTCGCCGAAGTAGCTGTCCTCACTCTCTCCCACCGGCCGGTCGAGGCTGATCGGGTGCCGGCTGATCTTCAGCACCCGCTTCGTCTCTTCGATGCTGATGTTCGCCTTCTTCGCCGTCTCCTCGATGGTCGGCTCGCGGCCGAGTTCCTGCACCAGTTGCTTGCTCACGTTCCGCAGCTTGCTCATCGTCTCGATCATGTGGACCGGGATGCGGATGGTCCGCGCCTGGTCCGCGATCGCCCGCGTGATGGCCTGCCGGATCCACCACGTGGCGTAGGTGCTGAACTTGAACTGCCGGCGGTACTCGTACTTGTCCACCGCCCGCATCAGGCCGGTGTTCCCTTCCTGAATCAGGTCGAGGAAGCTCAGCCCGCGGTTGCGGTACTTCTTGGCGATGCTGACCACCAGCCGCAGGTTGCCGGCGCTCAGTTCCCGCTTGGCCTGCTCGTACTCGGTGAACCGCTGCCGCATGATGGACACCCGCCGCCGCAGGCTGGCCGGCTCTTCCAGGGTGATGTCCATCAGGTCTTGCAGTTCTTTCGTCAGGTTTGCCCGCTCCTCCTTGCCAGCGCGGTTGCCCCGCAGCCGGCCGATCTGCCCTTCCAGGTCGTCCATGCGGCTGCTGATCTGCTCCAGCTTCTTCATCAGCGGCTGCACCTTCTGGGTGCGGATGCTGAGTTCCTCGATGAGCGTGACCGCCTTCCGCCGCCGCAGCTTCAGCCGCCGACGGAGTTCCTCCCGCTGGGCGTCGTTCGCCCGGTCGTCGATGAGCAGGTTGAAGTCGTCGAGGTTCCGCTCCATGAGCGGCTCGATGGTGCGGAGGTTGTGCGGCATCCGCTGGAGGATCTGGTCCTTCTCCAACTCTTCGGTGAGCGACACCTTGATGGTGCGGTCGAAGGGCAGCTCGCCGGCGTGAACCCGCTTGAGGGTGTCGAACACCGTCCGCATGGCGTAGTCGCACTCGAGCACCTTGCGGCGGAACCGCCGGCGGGTGGCCTCGATCTTCTTCGCCAGACTCACCTCTTGCGCCCGCGTGAGCAGGTCGATCTGCCCCATCTGGGTGAGGTACATCCGCACCGGGTCGTCGATGTGCCGGCCGTCGCCGTCGGTGTCCCCGCCGAACGCCGCCTCCACCTCGGCCGCCACCGCCGCCTCTTCCCGCACCGGCCGCTCCTCGGCCTCGTCCCCGTCCTCGGCGTCCACCGGGGTGATGCCGTTGGCTTCGAGCAGTTCGAGCAGTTCGGGCAGGCGTTCCGGGTCGGCCAGTTCGGGCAGGGCGGTGTTCAGCTCCTCGAACGTGAGCGAGCCGGACTCCTTGCCCTTCTCGATCAGGGCCTTCAGGGCCTCGTCGGTCTTCCAGTCCATGTCAACGCCTCCCGGTGCGGTGGCCGACCGGAGTGGCCTCCGGCCGATCGTGGGTGTCGTTGTCCCCGACTATCCGTGCCGGGGCCATGTCGGTTGATACGTGATCCACTCGCTCCGCGAGTGGTCCGTTCCGAACCACTCGCGGAGCGAGTGGACCACTTCACACCCCACCACCGACACAGGTGGGGTGTCTCACTTCCGCCCGCCCTGCAGCTTCCGCAGCAGGACGAGCGCCTGGTCGTCGGTCGTGCCGGCGGCCAGGGCTTGCATCACCACGCGCTTCTCCGACTCGTCCCGCATCTCGGCGAACCGCGTCACGATCTTGCCCAGCTTCTCCACCCGCTCGGTGAGCTGGTGGCCGACGAACTGGAGCTTCTGGGCCGCTTCCAGCAGGTCCGGCCGGTCGATCAGCTTCACCCGCAGGCCGTCCATGTCGGGCGGCTGGCCGTCGGTGTGCAGGGTGTACAGTTCGCTCAGCATCCGCCGCAGGCCGGAGTGCCGCAGGTGGTCAATCGACACCTGCTCGCGTGCGTTGCCCACCAGTGCCGGCTCGGCCAACAACAGTTGTAGCAACTGCTTCTCGAGCGCGGCCTCGGCCGGGGCCAATTTCGGCCCGTTCGCCGGCATGTCGATGAGCGCCGCCGGGTTCGCCGCGGGCCGTGAATGCATCACCTGCGGGCGGGGAACGTCCCGCTCGGCCCGCCGGCGTTCGGTCTTCAACTCCGCCAGTCTCGCCCACAACGTCTCTTGCCGCAACCCGAGCCGGTGGGCGATGCGGGTGAGGGCCGACTGCTGCCGCAACTGGTGGCGGGCGCTCGGCATGTCCGGGGCGACGGCGATCACGCTCAGCATCCGGTCCACGATCTGCTGAATGTTCTCGGCGGTCGTCTGCGGGATTCTACGGAACAGGCCGTCCAGCTTGTACTCCAGGACGCTCTGGGCGGCGGCCAGGCGGTCTTTGAAAATCTGCGGGCCGTCGGGCGTCACCAGCAGGTCGCACGGGTCCAGTCCGTCGGGCAGGGTGGTGACGGTGATGTCGATGTCGTGTTGCGACCAGAACAGTTCGAGCGCCTTGTCGGTGGCCGTTTCGCCCGCCTCGTCGCCGTCGAACACGAGCACCACCTTCGGCACGTACCGCCGCAGTTGCAGCACGTGCGAGAGCGTCAGCGCCGTGCCCATCGTGGCCACCACGTTGCCCACACCGTGCTGGTGGGCCATCATCACGTCGGTGTACCCCTCCACCACGGCCAGGTAGCCGGCGGCGGTGGCCGCGGTGCGGGCGAGGTCGAGGCCGTAGATCAACTCGCTCTTGCGGAAGAGCGGCGTCTCGGCGGAGTTGTAGTACTTCGGGCCGCGGGCGGCGTAGGGCGAACTCGGCAGGATCCGCCCGCCGAACCCGACCGTCTGCCCGCGGCCGTCGCGGATGGGGAACATGACCCGGTCGCGGAAGCGGTCGTAGTGCCCGCGGTTCTCGTCCCGTTTGGCGATCAGCCCGACTTCGAGCAGCACGTCCTCCGGCACGTCGTCCCGCTCGGCCATCCGCACCAGCCAGTCGCCGGCGGGGGGGGCGAAGCCCAATCCGAACTGCCGCACGTTCGCCCCGCTCAGCCGCCGCTCGCCCAGGTACGCGCGGGCGTCCTCGGCCGAGTCGCCTTCCATCAGGCACGTCTGGTATTTCGCCTCCGCCCACTTCATCGCCCGGAGCAGCCGGCTGCGGGCCTCGTCCTCCGGCGACGACTTGCCGTCCAGCTTGACGCCCGCCCGGTCCGCCAACATGCGGATGGCTTCGCCGAACGTCACCTTCTCGTACTTCATCACGAACTCGAACACGTCGCCGGTCTGCCCGCAGCTCCAGCAGCGGAAGTTCTGGAACTGTCGGCTCACTTGCAGCGACGGGCGGGTGTCGTTGTGGAAGGGGCAGACGGCCTTGTAGTCCTTGCCGGCGACGACGACGGGGATGTACCCCGACACCACGTCAACGATGTCGTTGGCGACCTTCACCTGCTTCTTCTGTTCCACCGATACGGGCGGCACGGGGACACCTGGGTGTGCGGCAGTGGTAGGTCCGTTAGGGTGGGTCGCTCTCGCCGAGAGCGACATCCGACCGGCTCTCGGTTAGGGTGGGTCGCCCTCGCCGAGGGCGACATCCGGACCAGCCTTCTAGGGTGGGTCGCTCTCGCCGAGAGCGGGAACCAA
>JANNQE010001183.1:0-4295 GCA_031441625.1 Planctomycetia bacterium | reverse complement strand
CTTGCGTTGAAACCTGTCGCGTCCAGCGAGAAGTCTCACATTTTCCCGCGGGTTTCGAATTGACAGCCAGTCATGGTGCAGATAAACCTCACATACGCTGGCAGTAGTGTGCAGGCATACGGTCCTGACTGCTGCGACCTCCGATCCCCACTCGATGTGGTGATTGGACACCCGACGACCCACCCGAACGGAGGGATGACCGTGGGCCGATTCCAATTGGGATGGGGATTGCTGGCGGTCGCGATGGTGGCCACCCTGACCCGCCCGGCCGTCGGGCAAATCGTTTCGACCTGGACCGGCCCATCCCAGACGGGGTCGTCCGCCGCCGACTGGTTCAACACCGCCAACTGGAATCCGTCCGGGACGTATCCCGGCCTCTCCCCGGTTAGCGGGGCGGGGAACGCGGGCGACATCGCCGTGTTCGCCGGCACGAACTACACCAACGTCGGTGTCGGCCTGCCGGATTCGAACACGTCGCTCAGCTTGGGTGCGATCAGCGTGACTGGGTCGAACGGACTGGTCATCGGCAGTAACACCACCTCGACCGGTCTGACCGGGCGCTCTCTCACCTTGAACGGGGCGACGGCCGGGAACTCAGCCGGGCTGGCGGCAGGTACGCTCCTGTCGGCCACCGGGGGCAACCTGACCATCCAACCGGCCGTCGGGCCGGGGGCGACTACATCCCCCCTGGGTGTGGTACTCGGCGCCGCCAACGGCACCATCAACGTGAGCACCGGACGGGTGATCTCGCTGTCGGCGGTCGTCGCCGACGGCGGGGCCGGTCGTGGGTTTACCGTCACCGGTGGCGGCACACTGGCCCTGGGCGGCACGAACACCTTCAGCGGTCCGATCGTCGTCACCGGCGGTTCGACCGTTCAGTACAGCGTGGCCGCGAACCTCGGATCCGCCCCCGCCACCCCGACCGCGGGCAGCATCGTATTGAACGGCGGCACCCTCGATATGACGAGTTTCATCGGTGGTACGGGGATCGATACGAACCGCGGAGTGGCCGTTGGACCGTCGAGCGGGGCAGGCGGGGGAACGATTCGCGTCTCAGGGGGGAGCCTCTCCTACGCCGGCGTGGTTGCCAACAACAGTGCCGGGACGGGCAGTTTGACGAAGACCGGGTTAGGCTCGCTGACGCTGACAGGCCAGAACACGTATTCTGGCGGCACGAGCGTCTTCGAGGGGTCGACGTTCGTGAACAACACCGCCGGCAGCGGGACGGGGACTGGCTCTGTCACCGTCACTGGCTTCCTCGCCACCCTGCGCGGCACTGGGACGATCGCCCCGACGGCCGGGAATTCGGTCCTGGTGACGAGTCAAGGGTCGATCAGTGGTGGGGATGTGAGCGGGGTCGGGTCATTGAAAATCAATTCGGACCTGACAGTATCAAGTGGCACCTTCTCATTCCAGCGCGGATCGATCAGGACGTTTGTCAGGCGGACTGGAAACGGCACAGCGACTTCCACACTGCTCGACCTGTCCGGTGGTAGCGGGTTCGTCAACCTGAACCCGGGCTCCGGGAATCAGATCACCTTGGCGTTTCAGACATTGGGGTCGCCGAGCGATTCACTTGTAGCTGATGAGACCTACACCGTCACCCTGGCCCGCGTGTCGGCGAGTGGTGGCTTCAGGGTTAATGGGGTTGTCGTGGGGGCGGATACAGTTATCGACCCGTCGCTGTATGACGTTCCCGGCTACGGTAACTTTGTTGGACTTCAGCAGGAGTACGCCCTCACCGGGCGGACTCTGAAAGTCGATTCGACTGGCCGAAACCTCAACATGACGTTCACGGTCACGCCGGTCCCGGAGCCGAGTGCGATGCTCGGGCTTGCGGCGGTCGCGTGTGGCGCGGTAGTAGCGGCTCGCCGGTGGCTGCTGCGGAGGGTAGTCCGGCCCGTGCCGACCCACGCGTAGGGAGCTCAGAAGGCGGTTCGTACCTCAATCAACTCCACCCGGACCGTGGGGTGACGGCTTACGGTTCGCGATCTCCGCCCGGATGTGGTCGCCGAAGCCGTCGCGGGGGGCGTCCTTCACCACGTCGTTCAGGTACGCCCAGCGCTTCAGGTCGGCGAACGGCACGCTCCGGTCGAGCGACCCCTGGTCGTAGAGCAGGCGGTCGAACCGCCCGTTCAGCAGCACCCGCCAGTCCCACCGCGGGCGGCTGTTCGGCAGGCGGTAGAAGGTGGTCGTGCAGTTGGCGCACAGCCCGTGATACCACTCTGGCGTTTTGCTCAGGTGGTTCACCGCCGCAATGTAGTCGAGGAACATCGTCTTCAACTGATCGGCCGGCCCGTGCAGGCGGTACAGGTAGCCGGTGTCGGTGCCGTACTTGGTGCGGCGGGCGATGGCGTCGTACTCGTCCGTCACGATCACCGTGATCTCCTGCTGGCGGTAGAGGCTGCGGAGGAGGTCGTACTTCTGCCCCCGGCGGAACCGCACTTCGATGGAGAAGCAGACCCGCCCGTCCGGGCCGAAGTCGAAGCAGAGCACCGGGTGGCTCATCCACCGCGACCCCCAGTAGAAGAACAGGATGTCGGCGGCGATCAGGTTCGACAGGCGGACGGTGCGGATGACGTAGTTCGGCGTGAAGTCGGCGAACGTGCGGTACTCGTGACGCCACACGTTGTGAATGCGGACGGTGTCGCCGGAAATGTCGGCACGCGGCAGCCGCTTGACGGTGTCGTCCCAGTGGCGGTGCTGGCTCGGCTTGATCGTCAGCCACCACGCGAAGAACGCGGCGAACGAGATGGCGAAGACGACGAACGGCTGCCACACGGGTTGCCAGAGGGCGAAAAGTGCCACCACCGTGGCCAGCCAGCCGAGGGCGAGCGGCCGGCGGAAGCCGACGCGGTCGCCCAGGTCGTAGTAGACGGCCCCGGCCGTCCACAGGGCGACCACCGCGGCGACGGCCAGCAGGAGCGTGACCGTCAGCCAGTGGTCGAGGAACGACATAAATGTTGTGTCAGAGACCTCACTCCCCGTCCCCTCCCCCAGGGGACAGGGGGTGTTCAAGGGGGGTAACGGAAAGCCTGTCACCGGCCAGCCACATGTTAGCCCGACGCGCGAGCGAGGGGCCAATTGCTTCACGGACAGGTGTTCGCGTCACGGGTGTGTGGGGCCGTGTGGCTTTCTGGCTCACTGGAAAGAGGCTGGCCCCTCGCTCGCGCGTCGGGCTAACAAGTCGCAGCGGGCCGGGGGTGAGGTCCGACTTCACTTCCCCAGTTCGCCGGCTTCGCCGAGTGCCAGCACGCAGAAGGCGGTGCCGGCGTTCGTGATGTAGTGCGCCTTGTCGTTGTTCAGCGACCGCGTGTACCACCGGCCGCTCTCCCGCTGGTTCGCCTTCAGCCACTTCGTCGCGGCGGTGATGGTGTCGCCCGTCGGCTTCTCCCCGGCTTGCAGCAGCACGAACGCCACGAACCCGGTGCCGTACCCGTCGCTGTCCGCGTTCGGGTCGTTCGGCGTCTTCTTCTCGTCCCGCCGCTTGTACTCGCCGAGCGACGGCAGCGACCACCCGCCATCCTTGTGCTGCTTGGCCTTCAGGTCGGTAATCGCCTTCGCCTTGGCGTCGGCGGTCATCAGGTCGGGCAGCTTGGTCGAAGCCCAAAGCAACATGGCGGTGTGGTGCAGGTCGGGGGCGGTGGTGTCGGCGAGGTACTTGGTGAGCTTCTTCATGCCGGCGGCGGCCTTGTCGGTCTTGGCGTATTCACCGGGGGCGTACCCGACGGCGAGGGCGGCGAGGGTGGCCCCGTAGTAGTCGTCGTGTTCGAGCGGCGGCCAGTCGCACTTCAGCCAGTTCCACGCGCCGTTTTTGGTCTGCACGTCCCACATCTTGTCGAGCGACGCCTTGGTGGTGTCGGCCAGCTTGCCCCCCTGTTGGGCGTCGTTGAACGCCAGGGCGAACGCGGTGGCGACCACGTACGCATCGCCACGCGGTTTGCCGCCGGTGGCCCAACTGGTCACGTCCTTGTCGAGGAACTCGCGGACCTCCTTCCACCCGTCGCCTTTGAGCAGCGGGGCGGCGGTCAGGTACGGCATGTTCGTGTGGCAGGTGATGCACTGCCGGTCGCGGGTCCAGTTGATGCCGACGCCGTCCAGATACTCGCCGGCTTTGGTCGCGGAGAACGCCTTCGCCGTCGGCTCGTCTCCTTTGGTGGTGGACGGCTTGGGAATCTCGGCTGCCAAGAGCGGAGCGACGGACAGCAGCAGGGCGAGGAGAGCGTGTCGCATGACGTGGACCCAGAGGGGAAGGGGTTTCAGCAATTTAGGCGAACGGCGCGACGTGAGTCCGC
>JANNQE010001182.1:0-8619 GCA_031441625.1 Planctomycetia bacterium | reverse complement strand
GCCGAGGGGCACCCCGCCGCCGCCGCTCAGGTCGCCGCCCGTTCCGCCCTCGGATGACCGACCGTTCCCTTGACCCCCTCGGAGATTGCGATGAAGAACTGGATCGGGTTCGGGTTCGGGTTGACCGCCGACGGTACGGCGCGGTGGTGGCGACAGGCGGGCAAGCAGAGTGTTGACAACTCCTTGCCGGATGTGGACCCTACCACTTTGGATGCCGCGGTGCGGGCGAGCCTGCGGCGGGATGACCAGCCCGGCCCGATGCACCTGTTCGGCCCGCGGGACGCCGGGTCGCTTCGTGCGCTCACCGCCCTGCTCGACCAACTGGGGACGGCGGACATCCGTGAGGACACGAAAGGGGTCGTCCCCACCCCGACCGAACCGCTTCTCGTCCTCGTCGATGAGAGCGATCCGTCGTTCCGCCAGTTACCGTTGGAAGCGGCCGCGTGGCGGGGTGAAGGGGTCGCCGTGGCGAATCAGGACGTCACACTGCTCGTCCGCCGGTCCAGAGGTGGCCGTCCACTGGCCCCCGATTCCAAGGTCCACGCGCTGGTGGTCCTCCGCGAACAGTCAACTTGCCCGCCAGCGGACTTGCAGCGGATGCGAGCGCTCGACGGCGACCATATAACGCTGACGGTCCTCACGCAACCGAGTTGGGACGAGCTCAACGTCCACCTGAGTAAACACTCCGACTACAACCTGTTCGCCTACGTCGGCCACGTCCACATCGACGCGGGCACGGCGGGCACGTCCGACCGGGGGGAAACGTTCTTCACCTTCCGCGGGTACACGGCCGGGCTTCCCGGCAGCGCGCAAACGGGGAACAAAGGGTGCGTCACCCCAGACGAACTGGCCACCCTGCTCGACGACCGGCTGAGGCACTTTCGCGCGGCGGTGCTGCTCGGCTGCCAGACGTGGCCGCTCCCGTCCGACCCATTCATCCGGTGCGGGGTGCCGGTGGTGGCGGGGATGCAGTTCCGGGTGCAGGAGGACGGCCCCGCGCGGGTGGCCCTGTGCGGGTTCCTGTCCTCACTGGCCGGCACCGGGCGGGTGGATCGGGCGTTCCTGGCCCTGCGGCATGCGTTCGCCGGGGCGGCCGGCGGGCCGCACCACGCCGTCTGGCCGGTCCTCCACCTGAACGGCGAGTCGGTGGAATTCGTCGCCCAGGACGAAACCCTCCTCGCCAAGATCGCCTACGCCCGCAACCTGGTGTCGGACGACCATGAACTCAAATACCTGCCCTCTCTGGGCGGGACGGCCGGCGAGGGCGCCCCCCGCGCCACCTGCTATTTCGGCCGTGTCGTGCAGTATCAGGTGGAGAAGAAGGTGGACGAGGCCAAAGCCGCGTCCGGTCAGAGGACCGAACTCATCCCCCACGACGAGAAGGAGGAGTGGCTGCGGGAGCGGTTGATGTCGGCCGCCGGGGGACTCCATCTGGGTGTGAAGGCGCAGGGCGGCACGGGCAAGTCGGCTCTGCTCCGCGAGGTGGCCTTCTACTTGGCCGAACACTTCCTCCGCAACCCCACCGCACCGAACGCCCGGCTACCGGTACTGATCGAACTCGGCGGGCTGAAAGGCAACGAGCGGGAGATGCCCGCGGACAAGTTGGCCGAGGCGCGAGTGCGGTCGAAGGTCTTTCCCAAGTTGTCCGATGCTCCGGTGACGTTCACCGACTACGTGTTCCTGTTCGACGGGCTGGACGAGATGACTTGGCGGGCAGACAAAGAGGCGAAGTCCGCGTGGGGCCACCTCGCCTTCGGCGGTCAACGGCTCCAGCCCGCCCGCACGGTCGTCGCCAGCCGTCCGGAGGCGGTCGCCGCATACGAACTGCCCCACTTCAAGGAGGAGAATGCGAACCGTCCCAACATTCTCGACCTCCGTCCGCTCGTCTACCCGGCCGAGGTGGAGACCCTGACCGACAGGCTGTGCGGCGACACGGGGCAACGCGAGCGGGTGATGACCACCGTCGGCCGGTCGCCATCGCTTCAAGCGGCGGTGACGCTCCCGTTCTACCTACGGCTGTTGTGCGACCTCGCCGGCGGCCCAGCCGCCGAGTTGCCCGACACTGCCACCCGCGTGCTGGACGCGGCCATCAGGCGGCTGGTGATGCGACGGAATCAGAAAATCGGAGAGGACGCGGCCCAGTTGCACGAAGCACACCTCCCCCTGTTGGCCGCGGTCGCGTTCGCGGAGATGACGGCGGGCGAGTTGCAGACGTTGCAGGCGGAAATGGTGATTGAGAAGTCATTGGAAGCCCCCTTCACTTCCGGCGTCACCGTGTGGAAGGCACTCAAGCTGGGACTTCCAAAGAACGAGGACGGCATCACGGACCTGAGACCGCTCATCCCCAGGAACTTGCTTCCCTACCTCGTGCGGCTCACGGGCCTTCTCATCGCCGACGATGCGACGGTCAAGTTCCACGACCCCCGCGTGCGGACGTTCCTGGCCGCCAAGCACCTGGCCGACCTGCTGACGAGTTACAAGTTGGACGACACGGCCCCGATCCCGTGGGGCGATGCCCGGACGATCAAGGAGGTGGTGTTGGCGGCGGCGGGTCGCCGCGAATGGCGGCGGGTCCTCGTCCACCTGGCCGGCCTGCTCGACCGCGAGGACCGCCTGACATGGCTGCTCGGCGAGCTGGCGCGCCACGAGAAGGACACGTCCGATGAGAACAAACCGGCGGCGTTCAACATGACCCTCGGCCTCGCCTGCCGCTGTTGCGGGGAACTGAGCCAACAGAAGCAACTGACCCGCGACGGCGTGCCCCGCGCCGACGTGCGGCAAGCGGTGAACGAGGTGGCGTGGCGGGCGTGGCAGGTGGTCGAACCGCTGAACGCGCTGCAGATGAGCATCTCGCCCGTCGCCCGGCAGATCGGCCACCTGGTGAACGCCGAGGCGAAACTCGCGGTGACGGGCGAAGCGACCGCGTCTCAAGTGGTCGGGCCGGCGGGACCTGCCGCGGAGGAGCGCCTGCTGCTCGACCTGATCCTCGACCGGGTGGAACGGGCCGATGAGACTGCCGCGAAGTGAGACGCGAGAACACGGGGGCGGACATGAACACCTGGGCGGCGGTGCAACTGGTGAGTTCGGTGTGCGAGACCGCGCCCAACATCGTGTTGAGGGGCTTGGCCGGCCGCGAGTCCGCGGGCGTTCAACTCGCAAGCGAGGCCCTTCAAGGCTCCCACGATAAGCCAGGACTGGTCGAAGTGGTGCGTGCCATCGCGCGCAAGAGCCGGGCGCTCCGTCAGGTAATGCTGGAGTGGGTGGAGCGCGGAACCCTTTTCGCATCTCAACTGGTCAGTCCGCTGGCTCCGGAATGCCTGGATGTGAAAGAGTTCCTCCTCCACCGGGCGAGTTCGGGGGACTACAGTTCGCTCCTTGACGTTGGTACGCTCGCGGGGACCGACGCCGACTGCCACGCCTTCCTGACCGATCTGGCGAGCCGCGGCGACTCCTACGCGATCAAGGCCCTGGGCCATTTGGCGGGCGACGACCCGGTCGTGAGAGACCTCCTGGGGCGGCAGGCGGAGCTTGGAAACGAGACTGCGATAGTGGAGTTGTCCCGCCACGCGGCGGATGACTCGACACTCGCCCGCCTCATCCGGTTGGCGGAGGGAGGTTCGCATAAGGCAATCGAGGCCATGACAGCCATCAAGGAGTTGGCACCTCTCCACCCTGTCTGCCGGGATTTCATCCTCGGACGCGTGACTCGGGGGGGGCACGGTCGGGACGCCTGGCAGCTCGCCACCACGGACGAGGGGATGCGTCTGGCGCTCGTGGACCTGTGCCAACGCGACGGGCGCGTTCTCACCACCGCACTGAACAATCACTCCTACCTGGTCAAGATCGCCATCGAGCATGGCTCGCCTGAGTTGCTGGCAAGCGTTCTCCACTTGGCCCGTGAGGGCAACCGGAACGCCAGCGACTTCGCATTTGGCGTTGCAGAAAGTCAACCGGAGGCGCTGAACTACCTGACCTCAGCGGCCAGTTCAGGCGACCCGGACGCCGTGAAGAGTCTCATCCGACACCGTTCTCTCAGTCCCCAGTTGGTCAGTACACTCCTGCGATTCGTGGACCTGGAGGACCGTTTCACTCGCAACCGGGTGTGGGAGTTGGCGTTCGAGCACGCGGACGCCCGGCGGTTACTCGAGACCGCGATTCGTGAAGACCCCGACCGGACCCTCCGGACCCTCGACAGCCTGTGCTACGGGACCGACGGCGAGTCGCCGCTCGATGGCATCATCACCGGCGTGCTCCGCCCGTACAACTGGCCGTTCGTCCGGGCCGTGTTGAGGGGGAGGGAATGGGAGGAGTTCAAGGGCCTCCGGCACTGGCGGTACTTTCCCCTGGCGGAACGCGGAGGTGGCGAGGGCGAACTCGGGCTCTCGGCCATCACGGACCTTCTGTTCGACGCGGCCGACAAAAGCGCCACTCTCCGGCAGTTGCTGCTCAAGCTGTTCCGTACGGACGACGTGCAGTTCCTCGTACCGATCGACGCCGCCCTGCGGCGTGAGCGAGTGGAGTTCGATCACCCGGACTGGACGCTGACACTGATGCTCGCCCCCCCCGTTCGGGCGCGGGTCTTCTGTGCCGTCATCGAGCGGCTGTCGCGGACTCGGCCGGTGGTTCGCAGGGCACTGCTCGCGAAGGCGAGGAAAGGGGACCGGGAATGCATCTGGCTGCTGTGTACCCCGGAGTATTGGGGCGTCGGGAAGGGTGTTGTGACAGGGTTGGCGAGGAAGGGGAACGGGCACGCGATCCTCGGCTTGTGCAACCTGGCCCACGACCTGCCAGACGCGCGTGAGGCTCTCGTCGAACTCGGCCGCGGTGAGTCGTCGGCCGTGGTGACAACGCTTGTGCGGCTCGCCTCGAAGGGTTACGGCGTTGCCACCGACACGCTGGCGGACCTGGCAGCCGGTGCCGAACGGCCGCCCGGCCTCACTTTCCTCATCGACCGGGCGCGGAATTACGACAACGGGGCGGTCGCCGTCCTCGAACGCCTCGCCGCCGTCGCCCCGCACGTCACGGGTGTGTTGGCGGAGTTGGCCGCGAGCGGGATCGGCCAAGCGATCATCTCTCTGGTCTCGCTCGCCGAACGCTCACCGGACGCACGGCAGCGACTGGTGGCGCTGATTGTCAACGCCGTCCGAGACGACCGCTGGATCTCCGGGGCGTACTGGGCCGACTACGTGTACGGCCACTGTGAGGCACACTTCCGGGACGACGACATCGAGTACCTGCTGAACCAACTCTTCGTGATCGAGGCGAGTAATAACCCCCTCTACTATCTCTATGAACGGCTCATAAGCCGCTTGAGGGAAACGGACTCGGAGGGCCTCCTTGGAGCGAGAAAAGACGGCGGGGGGCGTGGTACTGGACAGTCTGATTGACCACAACGCCGGGAGGTCGAAAGCTTGCGACCGCGGGAATAATTCCCGCGGCGGGCGGGGGCGGTTCAGGGCACGGGAGGCCACACAACCGCCGGCGGGCGGGGCGGGTGGCCCCCCCCCGGAGCCGCGAACATGCCGAACCAGCAGGCGATGAGCGAGGAAGTGAAGCAACGGTTGCGGGAACACAAGGCCCGGAAGCGGTCGCTGACCGTCCTTCGCAACGTGAGCGGGGCGGGCCTGTGCGCGGCCGTCGATGCCGCCACGGAGGGCGTCTGCAGTGCCACCGCGGACGATTTCGCCTCGATCCCGCGCTGGTACTACGGCCGCGGGGACAAGCCGGCCGAGGTCCGGGCGGACAGGCGGCGACTCGTGTGGGTGGAGTTGCGGCACGCGGCGGACTGGCAACTCGACTTGCTCCGGCAGTTCGTCCCCAGCCGGACGGCCCGCAAGGCGAGCGTCGAGCGTTCCCCCTCAGGCCGCATCCAGCGAACCGTCCGACAGGTGGTGGTGTTCGAGGCGTCGACCGTGCTGGCCGTCCTCAAGTTCCACCGCCTGCCGATCCGCAAGTACGCCCGCGGGTGGACCGACCGGGCCGTCGCTCCCGTGGCCCCACCCGGCCGGTGACAGCAACCGCGGCGGACACGCCGAGTGCCGCCAACCGACATTCCCCGATCATCCCATCGAACCCCAGGACCAGACGTCATGACCCCACAACAACTGATGACCGAGGCCACGGCCGCCCGGGACTGGATCGTCGAGATCCGCCGGGCCATCCACGAACACCCGGAACTCGGCTACGAAGAAACGCGCACCTCCGCACTCGTTCGGGCGAAGTTGGACGAACTCGGCATCGCGTACCGCCACCCGGTGGCCGGCACCGGGGTGGTCGCCACCCTGGGCACGGGCCGGGGGCCGTGCGTCGCCCTCCGGGCGGACATTGACGCGCTGCCGATCCACGAAGAGGCGGACGTGCCGTTCCGCAGCAAGGTGGATGGGAAGATGCACGCCTGCGGGCACGACTGCCACACCGCCATGCTGCTCGGGGCCGCCCGTGTGTTAAAGGCGCACGAGGCGGAACTCGCGGGCACCGTCCGGCTCATCTTCCAACCCGCCGAGGAGGACGGCGGCGGCGGGGAGCGGATGTGCGACGAGGGTGCCCTCACCGGCCCGGACGTGGACCGGGTGTTCGGGCTGCACGTCTGGCCGTGGCTGCCGACCGGAACGATCGGCGGGCGAACGGGCCCCCTGCTGGCCGCGTGCGGGTGCCTGGAGATCGTCGTCACCGGCCGCGGCGGACACGCCGCCTTCCCACACCACTGCGTGGACCCAGTGGTCACGGCTGCCAAGCTGATCTGCGAGTTGCAGACGGTGGTGTCCCGCGAGTTGAACCCGCTCGAACCGGGGGTGCTGAGCGTCACCACCGTCCACGGCGGGGAGGCGTACAACGTCATCCCGCCGGCGGTCAAGATGACCGGCACCATCCGCTCCCTCGCCCCGAGCGGGTTGGGGTTCCTCAAACGGCGGATCACCGAGATCGCCGACCTGGTCGCCCGGGCCAACGGGTGCGAGGCGGCCGTCACCTTCCCGTTCACGGACACCCCGCCGACGGTGAACGACGGGGGTTGCTGGCGGCTGGCCGCGGCGGCCGGTGCGGAGTTACTCGGCGGCGACCGGGTACAGGAGGTGGCCCCGATCCTCGGCGGGGAGGACTTCGCCTACTACACCGAGCGGAAGCCCGGGTGCTTCGTGTTCGTCGGCGTCCGAAACGAGGAGAAGGGGGCGGTGCACGGGGTCCACCACCCGAAGTTCACGGTGGACGAGGACGCCCTGCCGATCGGGGCCGCCCTGCACGCGGCGTTCGCCGTGCGGGCGCTGGCCGAACTAAAACCGGACGGGGTGGACTCGATCTCACGGTGACTGTCAGGTGCCGCGGACTGGGTCATCGGTGAGGGAACTGAATACGACCATGAATGACACGTCGCACGACATCGGGTTCAGTGGCTACGTGTACCAGGCCGGGGAGGCCTGCCGGTATACGTTCGACGGGTGCACTGGCCGCGGGCCGCGACGACCGACGGAACTGGAAGTGAGGGCGATCAAGGTGTGGAGGTCGCCTACCGGTTCCCCGAGGCGGATGGCTAACCGTGCTGGTGGCGTCAACCGTAGCGACTGCAGTACGCGGTGTGGGAGAGGATTCGATGCGGCACTCCTCCTTCATCTGATGGCGTCGGCCGCCCAGCGCTACTGGCCGCCGTGCCTACGATCCGTCAGGACAGCGGATGCCTGGGTTCATTCGGCGTCGAGTACTGTCGCGAGCGCCCAGGTGAATGCTGTGAACGCGTCGTGTTCCGGGCCGAACGCTTCGGCGATGTTTGGGAATACCTGAGCGGCAACGGTCAGCAACTGCTCGCTGGAGAAGAGTGCCGTGTGATCCCCCACGAGGGGGGCAAGGGTAACCTGCCCCCGATCGATGTTCCGAATGATCTGCTCGACGAAGATTCGACCGGCGGTCGGTTGGCCATCCACCCACTCGCCGAGCATCCATAAGGCGTCAACGTTACCAGACTGTACCAGGTCGATTAGGACCGGGAGGTAGTCGGTATGACGCATGTCACCGTACCAGCCCAGCACGTGGACCGCGTGCCAGTTGCCCTCTCGGGCAAGTGCGATCAACCGAGCACGGGCCTCGTCGTTCCGGAGTGCCAGCCTTGCTAGACTCTCGAGCGCGGTAAAACTCGCTTCCCCGCGCTCCAACTGGCATTCACCTACTGCGACATCCCAGGCCATCCTGTTGCGGTCGCCTTCCTTCGCCAGCTTCATCAGGAACCGATAGGCGCGACCCGCATCGGCGGGTGTCGGCCGGCGGAGGAAGCCCGGCTCGGGGCGTTCCAACGCCTGACCCCGTGCAACATTGGCTAATGCGTCAAGCGACCGTTCGTCTCTCGCGGCGAGTCGTGTTAGGATCGGCGCAGG
The DNA here is from genome assembly GCA_031441625.1 of Planctomycetia bacterium. Taxonomy (GTDB): domain Bacteria; phylum Planctomycetota; class Planctomycetia; order Gemmatales; family Gemmataceae; genus JALHQU01. The sequence goes on along the minus strand of JANNQE010001182.1, from coordinate 259 downwards.
AACAAGTGTCGTCGTCATCGGGGTACGGCGCGGTAGTTCCACTTGGGCAGCAGGTCGTCGAACCGGATCGGCATGTTCGCCTTGAACTCGTCGGACACGTGCCGGCCGGTCTCGTACACGCGGCGGAGGACGTTCACCGTGGTCCGCAACCCCGTGCGGGTGGCGGCGTTCCGCATCAGTCGAACCGCCGTCTCCAGCGTGTCGAACAGCACCCCCTGGCAGGCCCGACCGACGTGCGGGAAGAACCGCCGCTCGATCG
>JANNQE010001181.1:0-3316 GCA_031441625.1 Planctomycetia bacterium | reverse complement strand
CTCCGAGAGCGGGATCGGAACCCGCTCTCGGAGAGAGCGGGCCACCCTACCGACCCTGGGCGTACTCCACCAGCGTTTCGGCCAGACTGTTCCCGATGCCGGGCAGCTTCGCCCACTCGTCACGCGACAACTTCTCCGCTTCTTTTTGTAAACTCATCACCGTGAACGCGGCGTGCCGAAACGCCCGCACGCGGAACAGGTTGTCGCCCCGCTTGGCGAGGCAGGCGGCGTGTTCGCGGAGTCGCTGGGCCAGCACTTCGTTGCTCACGGCAAACCCTCCGGGGCGGATCGGGAGGAGTTGTCGCAGACGGGAACAGGTGTACACAATGTCGGTAGGTGCTTCGGGAAACGGGGTCAGACCCGTTCAACCGCCTTGTCATCGCCGCGAGCTTGCGAGCGTGCTTGGCGCGGTCGCAAGCTCCCGGCGATGACGAGGGGACTGGTGTGGGGTTGCGATTTCTCACTTCGACTGACGTTCCGGATGCGACTTCGTCTTTCCGCGGCACGCTCGTCTTCACCCTACTCGACGCCGACCCGCTGCCCCCCTGGGTGGTCGCCGACCCGTTCACCGCCCCCGAACTCGCCCGTCTGCATCGCACCACCCACGCCAAAGCGCGCGAACAGTTCCGCCGCAGTCGCGCCGTCCTTCGCTCCTCACTCGGCCTCTGGCTCGGCATCTCCCCGCACGCCGTTCCGCTGATCGCCACCGCTGACGGCAAGCCGGTCCTCGACGGCATCGAAGGCAAGCACTTCAACGTGAGCCACACCGACGGGGCGGCCGTCTTCGCGCTGAGCGACGTGCCGGTGGGTGTGGATGTGGAGCGACATTCGCCCACCCGCGATCTGCCGGGGCTGGTGAAGCGGTACTTCACCCCGGAGGAGAACGAGCAGTTTCACGCACTGCCCGACGAGGCGAAGCCGGCCGCGTTCCTCCGCGGGTGGACGTGCAAGGAGGCCGTCTTGAAGGGCATCGGGTGCGGGGTGCGGGAACTGGCGAACTGTGCGGTGGACCTCGACCCGGCACAACCGCCGCGGGTGCTGCGGTCGCCCGCCGGGGTGTGGTGCCTGGCGACGTGGGAGGTGAGCGCCGGTATTGCCGCGGCGGTGGCAATCGGCGGCGGGCGAGAACTCGCGCCGGATTCTGATTGCCACCCGAGCCGATGATACGCTATGCTCTGAACACCGGCTTGCGGCCGGAACCCGCCACCCCCACTCACCTTCGGGGACAATTATGTTGAACCTGTTCGGCCAGCCGGCCCGCTACTGCGACGGCATCACACGCAGGTCGGCCCTCCGCATCGGCACGTTCGCCTTCGGGGCCACCGCCTTCACCCTGGCCGACGTGTTCCGCGCGGAAGCCGCCGCCAAGCGGGAGGGCAGCCCCACACCCAGCCAGCACAAGGCGGTCATCAACGTGTTCCTCGGCGGCGGCCCGCCGCACCAGGACATGTGGGACCTGAAGCCGGACGCGCCGAGCGAGATCCGCGGCGAGTTCAAGCCGATCAATACGAAAGTGACCGGCCTGCAGATCGGCGAGTGCTTCCCGAAGATCGCCGCCGAGATGGACAAGTTCGCCGTCATCCGCAGCATCGTCGGGGCGAAGGGCGGGCACGACGCCTTCCAGTGCACCACCGGCTGGCCGCAGAACTCGCTCGCCCCGCTCGGCGGGCGGCCGAGCATCGGCTCGTTCATGGCGAAGGTGGCCGGGCCGGTCGATCCGTCCGTGCCGGCGTACATCGGGCTGGCCGACAAGACCGGGCACATGCCGTGGAGCGACCCCGGCCAGCACGGGTTCCTGGGCAGCACGTTCGGCGCGTTCAAGCCGAGCGGCCCGGACATGGCCAACATGAAGATGACCGGGGCGAACCAGACCAGCCTGAGCGACCGCAAGAAACTGCTCGCCGCGTTCGACGACCTGAAGCGGGAGGCCGACGCCGGCGGGCAACTGCGGGCGGCCGACGCGCACACGCAGAAGGCGTTCGACGTGCTCACCAGCAGCAAGCTGATGGACGCGCTCGACCTGAGCAAGGAAGACCCGAAGGTGCGGGACCGCTACGGCGACGGCAAGCCGTACAAGTACCAGTTCGACGGCGCGCCGACGGCCAACGACCAACTGCTCATGGCCCGCCGGCTGGTGCAGGCCGGTGCCCGGTGCGTCACACTGTCGTTCGGCCGGTGGGACAGTCACGGCAAGAACTTCGACCTGGTGCGGGATCACGGCGGCAAGCTCGATCAGGCGCTCACCGCCCTCGTGTGGGACCTGGAGCGGCTGGACATCCTGAACGACGTGACGGTGATCGCCTGGGGCGAGTTCGGCCGCACCCCGCAGATCAACAAGGACGCCGGCCGCGACCACTGGCCGCAAGTGAGCTGTGCGATTCTGGCCGGCGGCGGGCTGAAGACGGGGCAGGCGATCGGCACCACCGACCGCATCGGGGGCAACGCGAAGGACCGCCCGGTGCAGTTCGGCGAGGTGTTCGCCACCCTGTACCACGCGGTCGGCATGAACCCGGAGACGACGAGCGTGATCGACCCGACCGGCCGCCCGCAGTACCCGGCCGACGGGTCGGCGATGAAAGAGTTGGTGTGAGTGACCACTGCCGAGTGGAACCGGGAACGCAGTGACCGGGTGGGGACCCCAACCCACCCGGTCACAGCGTTCCCGGGTGCACATTTCTGCATAGCGTCTGCAGTACAATGGCGGCGGGACTTGTGACCTGTGGGGCGCGGGTGATACCATTCTGGCACACATCGGAGGCGCGTTCATGCCCGTCACACTGACCGAACTGGGGATCGACCGCTTGACCGTGGCCGAGCGACTCACACTGGTCGGTCAGATTTGGGACAGTGTGGCGAGCACGGGCAGGGAGTTGCCGACGGCGGCGCAGGCGGATGAACTGGAACGCCGGGCGGCGGACGACGACGCCAACCCCGACGACGTCGTGCCGTGGGAGCAGGTGAAAGCCGACGCGCTGGCCCGGTTCGGCCGATGAGCAAGCCCGTCGTGTTGAGGCGAGCCGCCCGCGAGGAGTTCGACGAGGCGGCCGACTGGTACGAGGCTCGTCAGCCCGGCCTGGTGGCGCAGTTCGTGGCGGCATTGCAAGCGGTGTTCGACCGCATCTCTGCGAACCCGCAACTCCATGCAGTGGTGCGCCGAGACATCCGAAAGGCGGTGGTCACCGGCTACCCGTACAACGTGTACTACCGCGAGCAACTGACACGGGTGGTGGTGATCGCCGTGTTCCACACGTCACGTGACCCGGCCGTCTGGCAAGGCCGGAATTGACCCCAGGCGAACGGCGCGACGTGAGTCCGC
>JANNQE010001180.1:0-2128 GCA_031441625.1 Planctomycetia bacterium | reverse complement strand
GCGGACTCACGTCGCGCCGTTCGCCTTTGTCGCGTTCAATGCCGCGGTTCGATGAAGCCGTCGGTGCCTAGCTCCTCGAGCGGGATTTGCGGCCATTGCACCGGCAGGGTGACGCGGCCGGGCGGTGGGTCGGTGAGCGGGAGCGGCCGACGGGCGAAGAAGTACGGTTCAACTTGGGCGAACATTTTGCCCGCCTGAGCGCGGAACAGGATCACCCGCACTTGCAGATAGTAGAAGCCCACCGGACGCTCGATGGTGAACGGCAGGTCGTAGGCGGGCTGGTCCACCTCGGAGTTGAAGTCGGCTTGCTCAATCACCCTCTCGCAGTCGGTGACGGACTCGGTCGGCGGGTCGCCGCCAAACGGGGCGGGGGAGTCGGCCGACGCGACCGGGAAGAAGCACAGGTTTACGATTAGCCCGCGGTGCGGCGGCAGGCCGGCCAATGCGACGGTACCGTCGAGCGTGGGCATTCGGCACCTCTGGTAGGGCGGTCGAGCCGACGAAGCGCCGGCTCGACCGCCCGAAAAATCGGACCTACTTCGGGAACCAGTCCTGCAACGCGGTCACGGTCAACTCTTCAGTCATGAGTGCCTCGATGGCGTCGGTGGCGGCTTCGGCGGCGGAGATGGTGGTGATGCAGGTGATGCGGTGGCTCACGGCGGCGGCGCGGATCTTCACCTCGTCCGGCTTGCCGCCCTTCCCGCTGGGCGTGTTGAACACCAGCGCGATCTCGCCGTTCTTCATCTTGTCCAGGATGTTCGGCCGCGCCCCCTCCTGAATCTTGGCGACCACGTCCACGGTTACGCCGTGCGCCCGCAGCACGGTCGCCGTGCCAGGGGTGGCGACCAGTTTGAACCCGAGCTTCACCAGCCGGGCGGCGAGCGGGGCCATCGTCCGCTTCGGCTCCTCGCCGGCGATGCTGATGAACACCGTGCCGCTCGTGGGCAGCGGGGCGTTCGCCGCCATCTGGGCCTTGGCGAAGGCCATGCCCACCGTGCGGTCGCACCCCATCACCTCGCCGGTGCTCTTCATCTCCGGGCCGAGGATGATGTCGGTGCCGGGGAACTTGTTGAACGGGAACACGCTCTCCTTCACCGAGTAGTGCGTCGGCACCGTTTCACCCATCACCCCCAGTTCGTCGAGCGTCTTGCCGACCATGACGAGCGAGGCGAGGCGGGCGAGCGGCACGCCAGTGGCCTTGCTCACGAACGGCACGGTGCGGCTGGCCCGCGGGTTCGCTTCGAGGATGTACACCTCGTACCCGCCGGGGCTGTCGGCGTGCGGCCGCAGGGCGAACTGCAGGTTCATCAGCCCCTTCACCTTGAGCGCCGCGGCGAGCAGTTTGGCCTGCCGCTTGATCTCGTCCACCACCACCGCCGGGAGCGAGTGCGGGGGAATCACACACGCCGAGTCACCGCTGTGGATACCCGCCTCTTCGATGTGCTGCATCACCCCGCCGATGACGGTGCGGGTGCCGTCGCTCAGGCAGTCCACGTCCACTTCGACGGCGTTTTCGAGGAACTTGTCGATGAGGATCGGCTTGCTCTTGCTCAACTCCGGGGCGATGCGGGTCATGTACTCGGTCAGCACCTGTTCGTCGTACACGATCTTCATGTCCCGCCCGCCGAGGACGAAGCTCGGCCGCACCAGCACCGGGTAGCCGATGTTGCGGGCGATGCTCAGCGCCCCTTGCAGCTCGGTGGTGTTGCCGTTCGCCGGCTGCTTCAGCTTGAGCTGGTTGATCAGGTCGGCGAACCGCTCGCGGTTCTCGGCCTTGTCGATGTCGTCCACGCTGGTGCCGATGATCTTGACGCCAAGCAGTTCGAGCGGCTTGGCCAGGTTGAGCGGGGTCTGCCCGCCGAACTGCACGATGACGCCGTCCGGCTTCATGCGGTCGTAGATGTTCAGCACGTCTTCGACGGTGAGCGGCTCGAAGAACAGGTGGTCGGACGTGTCGTAGTCGGTGCTCACGGTCTCAGGGTTGGAGTTCACCATGATGACCTCGTACCCGTTGGCGCGCAACTCGCGGGCCGCCTGCACGCAGCAGTAGTCGAACTCGATGCCCTGGCCGATGCGGTTCGGCCCGCCGCCGAGGATCATGATCCGCGACTTGCCGGAGAAGGGTAAC
>JANNQE010001179.1:0-8873 GCA_031441625.1 Planctomycetia bacterium | reverse complement strand
GCGACTTACCAACCAATCCAAAATGTTTCATACAGCTACTTTTTGAACCTATTTTTTAAGGCATTTAAGGCGCTGCTTAAAGGGTTGTGGTGTCACAGGCATTCCTGCCTGTGTGACGGTCAGCACAGGCAGGAATGCCTGTGCCACCAGTGAAGGACGGCATGACACCGCACGACGAGTCCACCCGGCCGTTCTCCGAGCTGTCGGACGAGTTCCCGACGCGCACGGCCGATCCCGACGCGCCGGTCAGCCCGCCACCGCCGCTGGGCACGTTCGCCGGCGACTTCGAGCTGGTCCGCGAACTCGGCCGGGGGGCGTTCGCCCGCGTGTACCTGGCACGCCAGCGGTCGCTCGACCGGCTGGTGGCGGTGAAGGTGTCGGACCGCGCCGCGAGCGGCGAGGGGCACGTGCTCGCCGCCCTCGACCACCCGCACATCGTCCGCGTGTTCGCCGAGACGACCGACTCGACGACCGGCCAGAGCGGGCTGATCCTCCAGTACGTGAACGGCGCACACCTGGGCGAGGTGCTGGCCGACGTGTTCCACGGCGGGCGGAAGCCGACGGCGGGCGGCGACCTGCTGGCGGCCATCGACCGGCGGGCGTTCGACCCGGTGCCGTTCGACCCGACCGCACTCGCCGACCGCGAGGTGTACCGCGGCGTGTTCGCGGCGGTCGTCTGCCGGCTGGGGGTGAAACTGGCCGACGCGCTCGCGCTCGCCCACACCCGCGGCGTGCTGCACTGCGACATCAAGCCGAGCAACGTGCTGCTCGACCGCTACGGCCGCCCGCTGCTGGCCGACTTCAACGTGGCCGTGCGGGTGGGCGCGGCCGACACCTTCGCCCCGGTCGGCGGCACGCTGGCGTACATGTCGCCCGAGCAACTGGCCGCCTTCGCCGGCCTCGCCGAGCAGCCGCCCGTCGGCCCGCGGAGCGACCTGTACGCCCTCGGGCTGGTGCTGGTGGAAGCGCTCACCGGTAAGCCGCCGCCGGCCGCCGACCCGCGGGCGGAGGGGCTGAAGCTGGTGCTCGACATGTGGGCCGAGCGGCGGTCCGACGCCGACGACTGGCTGGCCGCCCACCGTGCTGACATCCCGCCGGAGGTGTGGCGGGTGCTGCGGCGGTGCGTGTCGTTCGACCCGGCCGACCGCTACGCCACCGCCGGCGACCTGGCCGCCGCCCTCCGCGGGGCCGCCGACCAACTCGACCGCCAGGTGTCGCTGCCCGCCCCGAACCGATTCGCCCGCACCTTCACCCGCTTCCCGCTCCGCTCGCTCGCGTTGCTCACATTCCTGCCGCACCTGGTCGGGTCGGTGGTGAACATCGCGTACAACCGGGCGGCCGTGCCGCTGTCGGCCGCCGAGGACGCCCTCTTCCTGACCGTCACCGGCTGGTACAACCTGCTCGTCTACCCGGCGTGCGTGTTCCTGACCGTGCGGGTGTGCTGGCCGGTGGCCACGTTCCTGCGATTACCCGCCCCACACCGCGTGCCGGCGGGCACGCTCGACCGCCTGCGGCGGCGGGCGCTCCACTTCGGCCGGTGGGCGGCGGTGCTGGCGGCGGTCGGCTGGTTCCCCGGCGGGCTGGTGTTCCCGCTCGCGCTCAACGACTGGACGGACGGACTTCACTGGGGGCGGTTCGGGCACTTCGCCGTGTCGTTCAGCGTGTCCGGGCTGATCGCCATGACGTACTCGTTCCTGGGCGTGCAGGCGGTGGTGGTGCGGGGCCTCCTGCCGCGGCTGATGCACGCCGAACAGACGGTCGAGCAGCGGCGCTCCGACGCGGCGACGGTGACGACGGATGTGAATTGGGCACCACTCGTGGCGGCGGCGGTGCCGCTGACCGCTGCGGTGGTGCAACTGGTGTTCGCGCCGATCGAACTGACGACCGCGTTCCGCACGGTGGTGACGGGCCTGATCGTGCTGGGCATGATCGGCCTGGGCGTGGCCGTGTGGGCCACCCGGCGATTGCAAAAGGTGGTGGCCGCGCTGTGTGGCGAACCGGGGGACTAAGCGGCCCACGCGGCCGACGATGACCCGACCTCAGCACGAGGACCGGGACCACTCGTCTCGACTCAGTGAAAGACTCGGCAAGCAGCCTGGTAACCATTCCAAAGTCACACGTTCTTCGTGCGACCCCCTCTATCCCGAGGCCACAATGACCCGCCGGCGCGATCGGTTCGTCAACAACAAGTTGCTCGTGGCGATCGCTCGTCCCCAGTACCGGACCAGTTGCTCGCTCAACACGCTGACGGCGGTCATCAACTACCTGTACCACCCTGGCAGGAGGCCCACGACGGTCGAGGCGGTCTGCGAAGTCCTAAGAGTGGATTGCTATGAACCCATAAGTCCAGGCAACGATAAGGTGATGCAATGGTTCTCCGACTACCGACACGCGATGCGCCTCCCCCCCGGTAGTGTGAGAGTTGAACGGTTGACGTCGGCCGCCCGCCAGTCCAGACCACAGTCGCTCGACCAACCGTTCGCAGAGTTGAAACGACGGGTGAGGTCTGCCACCGACGTGTTGGTGTACCACTCCCGTGAAGACTGCCACTACAACCTGGTGTGTGGAAATTTCGAGGCCGCGGTCGAGCCGTCCGAAGCGTTCGCCGACGACCCGCTTCTCCGTCGGTGGGTGGTACTCGGCGACCATCTGTCCGCCAACCGCCCGATCTGGTGCCGACGCCTCCGCGACATCGTGGCCGACTTCCGCGAAGACGAGGAGTCGTGTTTCTTGCACTTCTCCCGCACTCGTGGGTGAGGACACCCCCCGGCCCCACACATCCCTTGCACGGAGCCACCCATGCTGACCCTTCAATTACTTTCTCAGATCATCGAATTCGTGGGGGCGGTGGGCGGTTTTCAGCGTGTGCGGGAGGCGCTCGAGGATATCGACGCCCACCGTCACCGCAATGCGCTACGGACACTGGGCATCACCGAGGAGCAGGCCAAAAAGTTCTTCGGACTGGGCGGGTTTCTCACCGCCGAGGCCATCCGGTACGTTCTTGGCGCCGGCGACTATCTCCTGAAGAGGCCGGCCGAGCGTTGGCTGCCGGACGGTCACATCAAACTGAACGAGAGCGCGAAGGAGAGGCAGGCCACCTGGCTCTTCTTCACCACACACCGGGTGTTGTGCGTTCGCAACCAACTCGACAGTTCCAACCTGCTCCGCTGGACCGAACACGTGACCGACGTGACACGACTCCGGGTTTCCGGTAACTCCGCCGTGGTCGAAATTCAGGGCGAGCGGATGCACCGCTGGCGTTACTCCAGGCGGATGCACGCCAACCCGAAACGGCTTGCCGACATGCTGAAATCGTACTTTCCGCAGCTCACTCGCCGCCCCACACCCACACGCGGCCATCCGCGGACCACACGGCGTGCGGGCGGCCAACCCGACGGTATTCCATTCGCGGCTCCGGCACGGCGAACGTTGCGGAGGTGAGACCGCAGGTCGGACGTGGGACGAGGAACGACATGGGCCTCCCAACGCTCGAATCCACGGAGCAGGAACACACGGCCGCGTCGTCTTTTCTGAGGGCGGGATAACGACGAGTCGCGATGAGGACGGGTCGGACACCTGCGAGTCGGGGGGTGAGCGACCGGAGGTGACGTTCTCCGGTCGCTCACGCTTGGCGAGGTCAGCGGTAGATCACCGCGGTGTACCAGCCGTTCGCCCCGCGGGCCACCCCGATGTCGATGGGCGTCCGCTGGCCCCAGTAACAGCAGTGGCGGACGGCGTCGTCCGCGCTGACGGTGGAGAACCCGACCCCCTCGTGCGTGCCGCCGCCGAACGACCCGCCGGGATGGAAACACCGGCCGGACCGGGCCTGGATCTCGGCCTTCTGCTGGGCCAGCCCGCTGGCGGTCTGCTGGGTGCGGGCGGCTTGGCTCGCAAAAATGGCGGTGACGCCGGCACGCGCGAGCAGGAGCGCGACCGCTCTCGCTCGCGCGTGCCCGGCGGCGTTCAGCGGGGTGGAGTCGGGGACTTGGCCATCCGGCGGGAGGGTGAAATCAGCGTGACGGAGGAGGAAGACGGTTTTCATGACGAACCCAGAGGGGGGAGAACCGGCGGACACGGTGTCAGATTTTCCGACAGTTGTGGAATGAAAGGCGATGCTGAGGGCGAGAATATGACGGAAAATCTGCTCTGTTGCCCACTTTCGCTCCGCTATCAACGCCCCCTGGCTGGCCGATTCGCCGTAAGTGCTTGGCCGGCATGGGATGTTCTGCGATTGGGAAATGGTTCCACGGGTGGGTGTGGGGAGGTGGAATGAACCATCCGCCGCCGGTTGCGGTTGACGGACCCCATTTGCAAGTTTTACACTCCCCCGTCTTCCGGGGTTCCACACGGACTGTCCTCTGTCGCCAACCGAACCCCGGCACTCGCAGGACGCGGTGCCATGCTCCCCACGATCAACAAGAAATTCCTCCTGAAGCTGGTGGTGGTGGTGGCACTGCTCGCCGGCGGGCTGGTGCTCGCCCACACGGTGCAGGCCGGCCGCATCCCCGACTCGCTCATGGCCCAGGCCGAGCGGGCGCACGAGCAGGCCGCCGACGACCCCAAGAAGGGCGACTCGGCCATCGCCTACCTGCGGCAGTATTTGGAGTTCCGCCCGACCGACGTGGAGGCGATGGAGAAGCTCGGCGAGTGGCTGCGGCTCCGCCGCAAGGGCGGCGACCCGTCGGACCTGCTGCGGCTCTACGACAAGATCCTGGCCGCCGACCCGACCCGCCACGACACCCGCCGCGAGGCGCTCAAGGCGTCGCTGCGGGTCGGCCGGTACACCGACGCCGAGTCGCACGCCACCGCGCTCACCCAGGCGTTCCCGAACGAGCCGCTCCTGTGGCTCGACCTGGCCTACGCCCGCCGCGGGTTGCAGAAACTGGACGAAGCCCGCGGGTGCTACGAGGCGGCGCTGAAGGCCGACCCGAAGCTGTCGGCCGCGTACCAGGAGTACGCCGAGTTCCTGGCGAACGACCTGAAGGCGAAGGACGAGGCCAAGCAGGTGCTCGACCGGCTGGTGGCCGCACGCCCGGCCGACGCCGGCGCGCTCGCCGCCCGCGGGCGGTTCAACGCGGCGGTGGACAACGACCCGGCGGCGCTGGCCGACGCCCGCAAGGCGCTCGTACTCGACCCGCTGAACGCGGACGCCATTTTGTTGCTCGCCGAGCAGTTGCAGAAGGGGAAGGACATCGCGGCGGCGGTGGACCTGTACAAGGACGGCATCAAGGCGCACCCGGCCGACGCGCGGTTCGTCCGCGGGCTGGCGTGGCTGGAGGTGAACCGCGGCAACATAGGCGCGTCGGTCGCCGCGCTCGAAGACGGCATGACCCGCGTGGGCGAGCGCGACGCTTTCGATCTGCTCGTGCCGCTCGCCGACCTGCTGCTCCAACTGCGAGACAGCGACCGGGCGAAGGCGCTCATCAAGAAGCTCGAAGGGCTGAAGGTGACGGAGCGGGCGCAGCAGCGGACGGTGCAAATGCAGGTGCTGTACCTGAAAGGCCGGCTGGCGATGAGCGAGAGCCGGTGGAAGGAGGCGGTCGATTTGCTCTCCCAACTGCGGGCCGAGACGGGCGAGTTGCTCGGGCTGGAGTGTCAGGTGAACCTGCTGCTCTCCCTGTGCCACCAGCGGACGGGCAACTTCGAGCAGGAAGAACAAACACTGAAACTGCTGCTCGGCAAAGACCCGAACCACACGGCCGCGCGGGTGACGCTGGGCATGGCGTACCAGAACGCCGGGCGGTTCGACGAGGCGATCGCCGAGCACGATCAGGCGGCGCGGAGCCGGTTCGCCACCGCCGGCACGCGGGCCAGCACGCTCAAGATGAAGGCCGCCCGCCTGCGGGCGACGAACGCCGACGCGAAGGCGTGGGACGACCTCGACGCCCAGGTGCGGCAGTACGCCCCGAGCTTCGGCGGGTCGGATTTGGCACTGCTGCGAGCCGAGATCGACACCCTCCGCCGCGCGACCGACAGAGCCATCGCGGTGGTCCGCGAGGAGGCGATGAAGCGGCCGACCGACGCGCGGCTGTGGGCCGCGTATGCCGCGTCCGCCGCCGACTACGCCGGGGTGCCGGCCGGGTTGAGTATTCTGGACGAAGCGCAAGCGATGTGCGGCGACCGCCCCGACCTGCGGCTGGCGCGGGCCGCCCTGTACGCCCGCGACCCCGCCCGCCTGCGGCCCATCGACCCGCTCGCGGCGCAGATCGACACGTGGCCGGAGGTGGACCAGAACAAGCTGCTGTACGGGCTGGTGGAGGTGTACGACCGCCTGGGCGACGAGGCCGGGGTGGTCCGCACCTTCCGCCGCATCGCCGGCCGCTACCCGAGCGACCCGACCGTGTGGGAAGGGCTGTTCGACCGCGCCACCCGCACCGGCGACACCGCCACCGCCGCCGAAGCCCGCGGCATGTTGACCAAGCTGCAAGCCGACCCGAGCAAATCCGTGGCGCTGCTGAACGCGTGGGAGGTGGCCAACACCCGCCGCGCGTCCGACGCCCCCGCCGCCATCGACGGACTGGTGAAGCAGTTCGGCGGCAACCCCGACCGCGCCGACGTGTGCGTGGCGCTCGCCAAACTGCGGGCCATCACCGGCGACCCGGCCGGGGCGAACGCCCTGTTCGCCCGCGCCGTGCGCCTGGAACCCGTGCGGTTCGGGCCGACCCAGGAGTACCTCGCCTTCCTGACCGCCGGCGGGCAAGACGACCAACTCGCCCGGCTACTCGGCCGGCTGACGCAAGACTACCGCTGGTGCGGCGAGCCGCTCCGCCGGGCCGTTCGGCAGACGGTCGGCCGCGTGCAGCCCGTCGCCGCCAAGCGGATGCTCGACACCGTCCGCCCGGCCGTCGAACCCGAGCCGGACGGCCTCGGCTGGCTCGGCGACTGCTACGCCGCGTGCGGGTTCAAGACCGACGCCACCGCCTGCTATGACAAGGCGGTGTCGCTGAAAGTGAGCACGTCCGACGACTGGCTGCGGAAGGCGGTGCGGACGGCCGAGGGCGTGGACGCCGCCGCCGGCGCGAAGGTGATCTCCGACGCGAAGGTGAAGTTGAACAGCCCGCAACTCTACCTGATGACCTCGGCCCTGTTCGCCGAACACCCGGCCGCGCCGAAGGGCTGGGTACCGGAGAAGTTGACCGCCACCGACAAGAAGCTGTACACCCAGGCGCGGCTGGCGGTGAAGTTGTCCAAGTTCGACCGCGACGCCGCCGTGAGTGTGCTCGAAAGTTATCTGGCCGACAAGGAGGTGCCGGAAGAAGTGAAGGCGTGGGCGCGGCGGAACGTGGCGATGCTGTACGCCGCCCGCGGCACGTCGGCCGACCGGGCGCGGGCGAAGGAGATGCTGACCGACACGGACAAGTCGCCCGGCGACACGGCCGACGAGAGGCGGAGCACCGCCGCCGTGCTGGTGCAGTTGTCGCAGCAATTGGAAGGGGCCGACCGCGAGCAGGTGCTCGACCGGGCCATCGCCATCCTGGCCGGCGTGTGCAAAGAGACCGGCATCCCGAAGGACAAGTTCCTGCTGTCGCAGCTCTACCGCACGGCCGCCGTGCGGGCGAACGACGCCCGCGCCACCGAGTGCCGCACCCTCGCCCGCGGCATCATCGAACAGCTGATCGCCAAGGACAAGAAGAACCCGGAATACTACGTCGCCGCCCTGGAGGAGATGACCGAGACCAAAGACCGGGAACTGGCCGAACGGTGCGCCGCCTACCTGATCGCCACCTACCACACCGACTTCCGCGTGGTGCAAGCCGTCAGCCGGTTCGAGTGCCGCGTGGGCCGGCCGGACGCCGCGCTCGCCCACGCGGTCGCCTTCTCCCGCACCGCCGACAGCACCGCCGGCGACCTGCAAGCCCGCGCCGCCCGCGCCGCCGAACTGCTCGACGAACTGGCCCGCAAGCCGGGCATCCGGGGCACGCCGACCGGCCGCAAGATGACCGACGCGGCCGTCGAGAAGTACGAGGCCATGTTCGTGTCTCGGCCCGAAGCCATCGTCGCCATCGTCGGGCTGCTGTCCGCCGACGGGCGGGCCGACACCGGGTTCGCCAAGATTGAGAAGCACTCGGCCCAGTTGCCCAACCGGGTGAAGCTGCTGGCCGGGCTGGCCATCCTCCGCACCGGCGGGGCGACCGACGCACAGGTCAAGAAGGTGGGCGAGTGGCTGGCGGCGGCTTCGCACGAGGAGCCGGGTTCGACGGCCGTGCTGTGCAATGCCGGCGAATACCACCTGCTGCGGCGGGATCTGACGGCGGCGGAGGAAGCGTATCAGGCGGTGTTGAAATCGGATGACCAGAACGTCGTCGCGCTCAGCAACGCCGCGTGGGTGCTGGCCGCCAACCCGGACGCGGCGGATCGCGTGCTGGGGATGATCGACCGCGCGTCGCGGGCGGTCGGGCTGACGGGCGAACTGCTCGACACCCGCGCGCGGGTGAGGATCGCCCAGAAGGAGTACGACGCCGCCCGCCGCGACCTGGACGCCGCGCTCAAGACGGAACAGACCGCCCTGCGGCTGTTCCACCTGGCGCTCGTCGACCACCGGCAGGACAAGCCGGACGACGCCGGCACGCACTTCCGCGAGGCGAAGGAGAAGGGGTTGCGCGCCGTGACTGTCCACCCGACCGACCGCGACACGTTCGCCGAGTTCGAGCGGAAGTACGGGAAGTGACCCGAACGGCGAACCCCGACCGCGAGGGCCGTGGGTGCGAGCCACTTCCCGGCGAGTCCGACGCCCCGCCGCGGAGCGGCGACCGATGTTTGCCAGGGGTGGAGTCACGAGCGGAGCGAGTGGCGGAACCCCTGGAACCGAGGTCCAAAATGAGACAAGCCCCGGAGGGGCGACAGATCATGCGTCTGCCGCCCCTCCGGGGCTT
>JANNQE010001178.1:0-1786 GCA_031441625.1 Planctomycetia bacterium | reverse complement strand
GGCCCCGCCGTGGACGAAGCCGGGGTTGGTGCTGTCGTTCGTCTTGAACCCGCCGGCCGTGTTCAGCTTGGACACGAACAGCTTGTACTGGAACAGGGCGACGAGGATGCCGCCGCTCCCCTGCGGCAGGAAGCGGTCGGCCGGGGTGATGTCCGGGGCGAGCGGCTTGAGCGCGTCCGGGGCGATGTTCCCGCGGGTCAGCTTCACCTCGGTGTACCCCTCCTTGTCGTCCACCCACTCCAGCTTGAGTTCGCCGTTCCGCCCGTCGGCCAGCTTGATGTCGCCGTCCGCCTTCCAGTTGCCGGTGAACGCCGTGCCGTCCCCGTGCGCCTTCTTGAACGCCTCCAGCAGGCGGGTCACTTCCTGCTTGTTGAAGTAGAAGTTGGCGTACCCCTTCTTGGCTTCGACCATCTTGGCGGCGGGCGACTTGAGGGCCTTGGCCGCGCCGGGATTGGGCGGCGGCTGCGGGCCGGGGCGGGGCTGCGGGCCGGGCGGCGGCTTGTCCCCGCCACCGGGCTGCTCCTGCTCCCGGTCCATGTTGGCCATCAGCCGCACGAGCGTCTCTTTCGTGGCGCCGGCCCCGCCCTGCTTGTACCGCAGGGGCAGCCGCCACCCCTGCGGGTAGATGCCGAGCACGTTCTTGTACTGGTTGGTGCTGTCCATCCGTCGGCCGGCGAACGACACCAGTTCGTCCTGCGGCTTGATGCCGCGGCGGTTGGCGTCCGACTCGTCGAGCAGTTGGGTGAACACCATCTTGTTCAGCACGCCGCTCTCCTCGCCGACGGTGGCCACCCCCGCCCCGAGCGTCGCGTGGTCGGTGTCGATGCCCGCCTTCATGTGCAGCAAGAAGTTCTTGATCTGGTTGATGCTGATGGCGTACCCGACGCCGCTGTTCACCCGCCCCCGCTTCTCGAACGACCCGCGGCCGTTGATGCCGATCAACTCGCCCTTCATGTTGAACAGCGGGCCGCCCGAGTTGCCGGGGTTGATGCTCGTGTCGAACTGGATGCAGTCGGTGTATTCCAGCGTGCCCTTGCCTTCGGGCGGCTGGTAGCGGTTGACGCCCGAGATGAGGCCGAAGGTGACGGTCGGGGTGAAGTCGAGGGCCAGGCCGAACGGGTTGCCCATGGCCAGGCTCCAGTCGCCGGCCTCCACCTTGTCGGAGTCGCCCAGCTTGACGAACGGGAACTTGTCGCCCTCTTTCTTCGGCAGCAGCTTGACCACGGCCACGTCGCCGATCTTGTCCTGCCCGACCAGCACGGTGTCGTACAGCTTGCCGTCGGCCAGCCCGCACTGCATGACCGAGCCGGTCGGCTGCACCACGTGGAAGTTGGTCAGGCAGTAGCCGTCTTCGGAGATGACCACGCCCGACCCGCACACCTGCCCGCCGAAGAAGCACACGGCGGCGACGGCCGGCTCCACGAGGGCGATCACCTTCACCCGCTCGCCCTCGGCGTCGGCGGCGGTCTTGTCCGGGGCGGCGAACACCTTGCCGGCGGCGACCGCCAGCGGGGTGAGGCCGAGGGTTTTCAGGGCGTCGCGGCGGTCGAAGAACATGGCCGGCGTGTCCGGGTGTGTGGTGTGGTTTGGGGCGGGGGGGCGGGGGGGGGGGGGGGGGGGGGGGGGGCCGCGGGGGTGGGGCGGGGGGGGGGGCGGGGGGGGGCGCCCCCAGTTTGCGTTGATTCAGGCGTTGGTGGAGTCGCAGCAGGCATGGCTCCGGCGTGCGTTGCTGGCGGCGCGGTTTGTGTCGGTGGGGCAGTTGCTGTATTTGAGGAGGCCCAACGAG
>JANNQE010001177.1:0-2246 GCA_031441625.1 Planctomycetia bacterium | reverse complement strand
AAGCCCCGGAGGGGCGGCAGACGCATGATCTGTCGCCCCTCCGGGGCTTGTCTCATTTTGGACCTCGGTTCCAGGGGTTCCGCCACTCGCTCCGCTCGTGACTCCACCCCTGGCAAACATCGGTCGCCGCTCCGCGGCGGGTGGCGGACTCGCACCAGCAGCCTTCGCGGTCCGGGTTCGCCTAGATCCGACTCACGCCCGCCCGCATGAGGTGGTCGATCAGCACGAGGGCCACCATCGCCTCGCCCATCGGCACGAACCGCGGCAGCAGACACGGGTCGTGCCGACCCTTCACCAGGATGTCGGTCGGCTCGCCGGTTCGCGTGACGGTCGGCTGCGCCCGCGGAATTGAACTGGTCGGCTTCACCGCCACCCGGCAGACGATGGGCATCCCCGACGAGATGCCGCCGAGCATCCCACCGTGGCGGTTGGTCAGCGTCTGGATTGTGGGCAAGCGGGGGGCGTCAGCCCCCTGGTGTTGTTCGGAACCAGGGGACTGACGCCCCCCGCTCGCCGTAAACGTGTCGTTGTTCTCACTCCCCCTCATCACCGCCACCGCGAACCCGTTGCCGTACTCGAACGCCGTCACCGCCGGCAAACTCAGCAACGCCTTCCCCAAGTCCGCCTTCAGCTTGTCGAAGACCGGCTCGCCTAGCCCCGGCGGCACGCCGACCGCGACCAGCTCGCTCACCCCGCCGATGCTGTCGCGGTCCTTCCGCACCGCATCGATCAGCGCTTCCATCTCCGCCGCGGCCGCCGGCACCGGACAGCGGGTGGGCGACGCCTCGACTTGTTCCAGCGTGATCGCGGTCGGGTCGGGGATGTCGGCGACCACGTGTCCCACCTGCTTCACGTAACCGAGCACGCGCACGCCGTGGCGCGCCAGTAGCTTCTTCGCCACCGCACCGGCGGCCACCCGACACACCGTCTCGCGGGCCGAACTCCGCCCGCCCCCGCGGGGGTCGCGGAACCCGTACTTGGCGTCGAACGTGTAATCCGCGTGGCCCGGCCGGTACTTCTCGATGATGTCGCCGTAGTCCGTGCTCCGCTGGTCGGCGTTGCGGAACAGGATGCTAATGGGCGTGCCGTCGGTCTTCCCCTGGTAAACGCCGCTCCAGATTTCGGGCGTGTCGGCCTCGTCGCGTTGGGTGGTGAGCTTCGACTGCCCCGGCCGACGGCGACGGAGGTCGGGCAACAGGTCTTCGACCGACAGTTCCAGCCCGGCCGGACAGCCGTCGATGATGCACACGTAGCCGGGGCCGTGACTGACGCCGGCGGTGGTGACGCGGAAGAGTTTGCCGAAGGTGTTGCCTGCCATGCCGCCGATTATACCGGATCGGGTGTGTTACGGGGCGGGTGTGAGCGCTGGCGTGCCGGGCGGCCGAAAGTGTAAAGTGGTGGATGACGGTTAGCCGCGAGCCAACGGCGAGCGCGACCAACCCAGGAGGCAGACCCATGCGGAGCGTGTTGACACTGGCGGTGCTGGCGGCGGTCGGGTCGGCGGCAGTGGCGGAGGAACTGAAGGACATCATCCTGCCCGCGCGGTATGGCGTCGCGCCGGCGGCGGAGTTCTACCCGCAGGGCACGCCGAAGGAAGTGCTGGCGACCGCCGCCAAGCTGATCGAGAAGCAGCGGTACACGTACCTGCTCGCTCACGTGGTCGATCCGGCGGTGGTGGATGCACAGGTGGCCGCACGGGTGCAACAACTGACGCCGGGCGCCGAGAAGCGGCTGGCCGACATCCGGGCCGACCAGAAGCGGAACCTGCGGGCCGACACCTTGCCCGAAGACGTGATCCCCGCCGACCCGGCCGGGTTCGCCGAGAAGGTGCGGGCGACGGCCGAGAAGCAGGCGTTCAACGACCTGGTGAAGGCACTGCAAGACCACCTGGGCGAGTTCCCCGAGAACGTGACGCAACTGGTGGTGCTCAGCCGCGACGGGGTGATCGCCGAGAGCGGAGCGACCGCCACCGCCGAGGCCAAAGGTGTGCCGGGCAAGAAGGCGCTCCTGAAGCAACTGGGCGTGGCCGCGATCAAAGAGTCGCGGGTGCTGGTGGACAACAAGCCGGTGACTCGGCGCGACCCGACGACCGTGCCCCGCTGGTTCGTCGAAGACCGCCAACAGGAGGCGGAGAAGCCGAAGGCGGAGAAGTAGGCGGGCGGGTGGCGGGCTGAACGGAGGCCCGACCGTGAGGGAGGGTGCCAGAAGCTTCTGGTGCCCTCCCTCACGGTCGGGCCTCTGACCAC
>JANNQE010001176.1:0-2862 GCA_031441625.1 Planctomycetia bacterium | reverse complement strand
GGCGAAAAAGATCGCCGCTCCAAGAGCCGACCCCGTCAGGGGTCGGGTGGCCCTCCCACCCGACCCCTGACGGGGTCGGCTCGCGTTCAGTCGTCGCTCACTTCCCGTCGAGGACGTCCTTACCGCCGGTGCCGCGGTTGTACAGCGGCAGGTGGCGGTAGTACACTTCGAGCGTGAGCACGGCCATGGCGGTGGTTCCCAGCCGCCCGCACGAGTCGCCGATCCAGGTGGTGTCCTTATCCCAACTGCCGTCGTTCGGCTTGCCCGGCTCCTTCAGCTGCTTGGCGATGAGCATGTCCCTCATCTTCGGGTTCCACTTTTTCGCCCACTCCTCGCCCTCGCGGAAGTGCGCCACCTGGGTGGCGTAGTAGTAGTAGTACATGTCGAACGGCTGGCTGTCGTCCGGCGGGTGCGAGCTAATCAGGTAGTCCACCCCGTCCCTCAGGCCGGGGCTGTTCGGCCCCCACCCGTTCAGGTAGTAGCGGCAGAGCAGGCCGACGGCGGTGAGCGACGGGCGGGCACCGGGGTTGCGGTAGCCGAACGTGCAGGCGACGCTGCTCCCCTTCGGCTTGCTGGCCACCGTGTCCAGGAACTTCATCGCCTTCTCCATCACCTTCGGGTCCACCTTCAATTCCTTGCACATCTTGCCGCTGTGCAGGGCCTGCACCTGCCACCCGACGATGCTCGTGTCCCCCTCGTCGCCGTACTTGTACCCCCAACTGCCGTTCGCCCCTTGCCCCTTGGCGATGTGGTCGAGGGCGGCCTGGCACGGCTTGAGCAGTTGCGCCTTGTCGCCGGTCATGCCGAACGCCTCGCACAGCGCGACGACGGCAATGGCGTTGGCGTAGGTGTTGGCGGAGAAGCTGCCGTCCGACTTCTGCATCTTCAGCAGGGCGGCGAGGGCGGCGGTCACGGTCTCCTTGTACTTGTTGTCCTTGCCGGGCGGGGCCTTGTGCGTCTGGCCGGCGGCCAGGAACGGCAGCAGGGCCATGCCGGTGGCGGCGGCCTTGTCCCCGCCGTTGTCGAACGCCCAGCCGCCGTCCTTCTTCTGCTGCTTGGCCAGCCACGCCAGACCTTTAGCCACTGCCGCTTCCGACTGCGTGTTGCCCCCGCCGGTTTTCAGCAACGGGTCGCGGCTGGCCGGGCCCCGCCCGATCATGGACGGGTTGTTGATGCCCGGACCACTATTGCCGCTCCCGCTGATCCCAACGCCCGGCCCCTTGGCGTCGATTCCAGCCATCGTGAACTGGTCGTTCGGGGAACCGAAATTCTGGAAGCTGTCCGTCTTCTCTTTGATCGTACCGTTCGGATCGCCGACCGGATCAGTGGAGTTCACCTGGGTCTGAACTGTCACTTCGTTCTGTGGCACATCCGCCACGGTCGGCGTCCCCACATCGGTGTCGATGCTGGTGGTGACCTCGGTCAGGTTGGATTCGTCCTTCGCCTCCGTCTGCTCCTCGACGGCCACGGCCACCGTCTTCAGTTGCGCGCTCGCCGAGGCGGGCGGCATGAGGACGCTCAGCAGGAAGGCACCGAGGGCGATGAACAGGTGAATGCCGGCGCTGATGACGGCGGCCGGCAGCAGGCGGCGGAGGAACGCCTCGCCGGGCGTCAGGCCGGTATTCGTGTTCAACTCGATGACGGCCGGCTTCTTGTCGGCCTTCTTGGCCGGCCGGTCGTCGCGGTCGTTACGCTCGTCGCGGTCTCGTCGGCTCATCGGACTCCTCCTGCCGCGTGAGTGCGGCGGATCGAAGGAAGCGGGTCGGGTTCGGGTCAGGCCGTCGGGTCGGCGGGCGGGGCCGCCTCACCTCCGCCCGGCGAGTCGGGCGGGGGGGTGTACGGGTTGCGGAGGCGGTTGGAGTACGCCCGCCGGGAGCCGGAGTCGGTGCGGCGGAGCCAGAAGGCGAGGCCGACGAGGGCGGCGAGGATCGTCCCGCCGAACACCAGCGACAAGGTGGCCAGGTCGGTCACGCTGGCGGTCGTTGGCTCCACCTCTTTCACCACCTCCACCGTCTGGCCGAGCAGCAGCGGCGCGCGGCGGAAGAGGGTGCGGCCAGGGGCGGTCGGGTTCGGCTGGTTCGACTGGTATTCCAGCACTTTGAAGTAGTACCCGACGGCGACCACTGGCACGCCAGGGGTGATGTCGTCGTCGGGCGTCACGCCGGCCGGCGGCCGGCTGACGATCACGCACACCGGGTCGGTGCCCCGCGACCCGCGTGGGAAGATCCACGCCTCGTACAGGTCGGCCAGGCCCGCTTCTTTCAGGTTGGCCAACGATTGGATCTTCTTCAGCCGCTTCAGCTTACCTTCGACGTGGACCAACTCGAACCGCACGGCGTCGCGGTTCTCTTTCTTCTCGTCGATCAGTTCGCTCAGCGTCAGGTCTTTGCGGGCGACGGCAGCGAGTTCGGCCGGGGTGAACTGGTGGGCGTGAAGGAGAACGTCTTCAAACGGCTCGCGCTCGTCCCCACCTTCAAGGGCCAGCGGGCGCAAGTCCTGAATCCGCTTGACGTAAAATCGATCTTTGTCGAAGGCGTACTTGCTGACCGCGACGGGGGTTGGTGACTCCGCAGAGGCCACCAAGGTGGCCAGCAGCACGGCCACGAGGGCGAAGGGCCGCACGATGCGGCTCAGGCGGTTCGGCGATAGTGTGCGGAGCGAGGTCACGGAGAGGCCCTTCCCGTGATGGTCGGACGACTCCCGTCGCCCGGTGTTCCCGATTCCGGCGAGACTTTTCCGCCGGTCCGGTGTTGTGTGGGCATTCTACCCGTGGAAGGCGAAACCGGCCCGCAATGGCCGCGGGGGCCACCCACATTACCACCCACCCACCGCCCGTGGGTGGCCGGTTCGCCGATTAGGCAC
>JANNQE010001175.1:0-3818 GCA_031441625.1 Planctomycetia bacterium | reverse complement strand
CGAATTCGACGGCCGCGCCGAAGCGGTCGATCAGTCGGCGGCGGGCGGCATCGGACAGCGGGTTGTGTCGCAGGTCGAGTTCGTCCAGTTCCAATGCGGTGCCGCGGAGCCAGTCGGCGGCGCGGTCGTCGATGTTGCACCCGGACAGGCGGAGCACCTTCAACCCCCGCACGTGCGGGCTACGGCACACCTGCACCACCCCGCCGGCCCCGAACCTCTGGTCGCACACGTCGAGCGCCAGCAGGCGGGTGAGCAGCCGGCACTCGCCCATCAGCCAGAACTCGAACACGTCGTCGAACACCACCCGCAACTCGACCACCGGAGCGGCGGCGAACAGCCGCTCGGCGTGCTCCAAGAACCAGCGGGCGGGCATCCACACCACCTCGACGAACCCGCGGCGGAACTGCCCGTGACTCCGCTGGGTGAACAGCGGGCCGCCCGGCTGCCGGAGCGGGGCCAGCCACCGCGCGGCGTGGGTGTCGAGCAGCACCTGCTCGCGGATGGCGGCGGTTTCGTTCGGCGTGCCCTTCGCCCGCTCCACTTGCAACCGGATGAACTCGGCGCGGTCCGCTCCGCCGTTCTCGTCGCACCAGTCGGCGTACACCAGCCGCGGCAGGTCGTCGTCCGGGGCGGCGCACACGGCGGCCAGCAGCGCGTCGGCGGTGGTCATGGGGGTATTATGGCGACGGCCGCACCAGCCATTCCACCGCCTCCACGCGGAGGGTGCCGTTGTCGCCGTCGATGCGGAAGCCGGTCGGCCGGCCGTCGAACGTGAACACCAGGTGGTTCGGCCAGCCGAGCCAGTGCGGGTGGGCGAAGGAGTGCCCCGCCTCGCCCCACTTGCAGTTCAACTGCTGCCAGCCGACCACCGGCCCGGCGGGCATGTGGAAGCGGACGGCGAACGCCCCCGGCGGCGGCGCGGGGAGTGTCATCAGGAAGCGGCCGTCGTCGGACGGTTCAACGGGCGGCACCGGCATGGGCACGGCCGTGAACGGCGGGTCGTCGGCCATCTTGGCGAACGCGCCGTACCCGCCATTCTTGAACTTCGGCAACACCAGGAGCAGGTGGTCGCCGACCAGCACGCCGAACCCACCGCCATGCCGCCCGGCCAGCACCGTCGGCGGGGCACCGGCCTTCAGGTCGGCGGCCAACTCGCCGAGCGAAGTGCGGAAATAGTACCCCAGGTTCTTCGCGTGCGGAAGGGTGAGCAGCCCGAGGCCGACCGCACACACGGCCACGCTCGCCATCGATCCCCACCGCTGTGTTCGCACCCCGGCGGTCAGCGCCACCACCGCCACCGCCAGCCCGGCCGCGCTCGGCGTGGTGAACCGATCCCCCAGGGCCATCGACGGCCGCGCGAGGCCGACCGCCAGCGCCGAGCCGACGGTCACGAGTACCGCTGCCAGCAGCACCACCCCACCCGCCCGCCGGCCGAGTAACCCGCGGACCACCCACCAGCCGGACACGCCGAGCGCGGCGAATGTGAGCAGCACCACCGCCGTCGTCGCCACGATCCGCCCCCACCCGCCTTCGCGGTCTGGTCCCCAGTTGCCGAGTGCCCCGCTCAGGTAGTCGCCGGCGGCAGCCATCCAACGGACGAACTGATTCACCGGGTGCAGCCGCTCGGTGTTCGACTCCGGCAGCGTGTCGAGCACCCACCATGTGTAAATGCCCACACCGACCGCCACCAGCGCGAACGCCACCGCCGACACCCACCGCCGCCGCACGGCCGACACCACTGCGACGTACCCCACCCAGCCGACCACCAGCGGCGACGCCACCACCCCGAACCCGCCGGCGAACAGCAGCGACACGGCGTACACGGCCGACGCCCACGCCCACCGCTCGCGGCCACTCGCCCCCCAGTTCACCCCGCACCACACCCACCCGGCCAGCCCGTAGCCGAACGCGGTGAACGCCACCTGATAGCCCATGTACAGGTTGAAGGCGTGGCCGAAGTGGAGGAGCAGCACGGCGGGCAGTGCGTCGAGCGGGTGCGTGAAACCCCGCAGCCGGCGGGCCGTCCACTGGAGCAGCACCGCCGCAGCGGTGAGTATCCCGACGGACACGAACATCGGCCCGCGGAAGTCGAACCCGCACGCCCGCAGCGTGCCCATCCAGATGAGCCGGCCGAGCGGGTAGCGGTGCTCGTTGTGGTGCTGAAACAGCCACTCGGCGAAGTCGGAGTCGGCGTACTTGCCGAGCACCTCCCACTCGTCTTGCGCGGGCACGGCTCCGGTCCCCTGCTTCACCACCAGCCAACCGGCGGCCACGCAACAGGCGAGCGTGACGGCGCGGACGAACCAGCGGGCCGGACGGTCGTCGGGGGTCGTCATGCCACGGCTCCCCGAATGCGTTTCAGTTTCACCACTTTCCCCCGCGCGATGTGGGTAACAGATAGGGCGCAGTGAGCGGGTGTCAGTGGCGCAAGCGGCCGGTTCGTGGGATACAATTGCCCCCACCACCCGGAGCCTCTTCCCATGACCCTCCGTCAGCGGCTGCTGCTCGGCGGGGCCGGCCTCGCGCTCGCCGCCCTCGCCCTGTTCGTGAAGCCCACCCCCACCACCGCCGCCCCGCCCGGCGAGCAACTCACCGACGCCCAGTTCGCCAGCGTACGCAAGGCCGTGCAACCGGCCGACGGCGAAGACGACTTCGCCAAGATCCCGTGGCTCACGTCCATCTGGGACGCCCGCGTGAAGGCCGCCAAGGAGGGCAAGCCGATCCTCCTGTGGGAGATGGACGGGCACCCGCTCGGGTGCGGGTGAAACAACGTCGTCGTGGGCCGTGTGTCCACTTTCGCCGATCCCGATGTCATCAAGATGGCGACCACCGAGTTCGTGCCCGTGTGTACGGACGACTGGTACACCCGCCGCCGCACCGATTCCACCGGCGAGTTCTTCCGCAAAATGGCCGACGCCGCCGGCCGCAAGGGCGACGGCGGGGCGACCCGTCAGGGCATCTACGTGTTCACCGCCGACGGCACCGTGCTCGGCTTCAAGAACGCCGGGCAGGACGCCGAGGTGATGAAGAAGGTGTTCAAGGACGCCCTGTTCAAGTTCGACAAACTGCCCGAGGCCCAGCGGAAGGCCGGGGCGGTGACGGTGCCCGACCACGGGCGTGCCGACCCGAAGTACACCCGCACCCCGCCGACGGACGGGCTGGTGGTGCGGGTGAGCACCCGCATCCTCGAAGAGAAGAAGGGCGAGTATTGCGCCGCCGAGTGCAAGACCGTTGGCGGCGGCATGGCCGCCCGCGACTTCCTGTGGCTGACCAAAGCGGAGGTGAAGTCGCTCGCCCCGCCGAAGGCCGAAGTGGGGCAGAGCTACCCACTGCCGGAGAAGGTGGCCGCCCGCATCGCCCGCTTCCACCTGAACGACAACACCCGCGGGGAGCCGCCCTTCTGGAAGGCCGACGAGGTGCGGAAGAACGAGTGGACGCTGACCGTCACCAAAGTGACCGACGCGGGGGTGGAACTGCGGCTCGACGGGGGCGTGCTGATTTCGACCAAGCCCGACCCGACCGACTCCGACCGCGGGTATACGGCGAAGGCCCGCGGGCACCTGCGGTGGGTGCCGGCGAAGAACACGTTCGACCGCTTCGACGTGGCGGTGGTGGGCGACCACTGGGGCGAGGGGGCGTACACCAAAGGGGTACGGCCGGGCAAATCGCCGCTCGGCTTCGCCTTCACCCTGGCCGACCCGACCAAGCCGGGCGAGAGCATCTCCCCCCAGGCCATCCGCGACGAGGGGCCGTACTGGGGCAAAGAGTAACGCACACCCGGTCGCAAGCTCCCCGCGCCGACCAACCACCGGGTCGTC
>JANNQE010001174.1:0-4592 GCA_031441625.1 Planctomycetia bacterium | reverse complement strand
TTCCGCGTGATGCGGCGAACCGATCACGCGAAGCGTGAACCCCGACTCCAGCGGCGCGGCTCCTACCTGTTGCTGTTCTGTAACGCCTTGAAGTACTCCTCCACATACGGCTTGTACTTGGCCGGGGCGTCCTGCACCATCTTCTGCGCGATCTTGATCCGCTCCGCGTCCGGCAGCGTGCCCCACACGCGAGCGTACTCTTCCAGCGTCTTGCGATCCACCTTACCTTCGGCCGGGCCGGTGTTCGGCAGGTCGCTGTCTCTGGCCGGCTTGTTCGGGTTCAGCCCTTTCGCCGATCCGGGCGGGCCGTCGGCCGGCGGGCCGTCGCCGTTCCCGTTCGCCTCGTTCTCCAACTGCTTGATCTTCTCGTCGAGGCGGAAGAGGATCCGCTTCTGGATGTCCTGCGTCGTCTGCCCGCCGCGGGCCAGGTCGAGCCGCCGCCCGCTGCTGTCCATCAGCTTGCCGATGTTGCTCAGGTGCTTCTCGTCCTTCGACCAGTTTTGCAGGTCGAAGAACATGAGGGTGGCCACCATCTTGTAGCGGTCGGGCGTGTCGGTGGCGTCGTCGAGCAGGCGGGTGAGCGAGGCGACCGCATCGACCTTGCGGGCCTTCTGGTAGCCGGCCACGCTGTGCTCGGCCACCGCCTTGAAGAACAGGAAGGCGGACGGGTCGATCACCTCTTCGGCCTTCACGCCCTTCACCGCCAGCAGCGCTTCCTCGTACACCCTCTTGCCGGCGAGCGCGCGGGCGTAGGCGGCGGCCAGGTTCGCCTTCACGAACGGGTCGGCCTCGTCGGCGATCACCGCCGGCACACCCGTCGGCGCGTCCTTTGTGATGTCGCGGGCGTCGGCGAGTGCGGCGGCGGCTTCGGGTTTGCCCAGCACGATGCTGGCGACGGCCTTTTCACTCGTGGGCATGTCGCTCGTCCAGATGGCGTCGAACTTGGCGCGGTCCAGTTTGCCCAGGCCGGTCAGCCACTTCTCGGCCTTCGCCTTTGCGTCCGCTTCGGGCATCGTGTGCAGCGTGCCGAAGGTGACGAGCGACGGGTCGGGCAGTTTGGCGGTCGGGTCGGCGGCGAAACCGGTCAGGGCGGTGCCGGCGGCGACGACGGCAGAGGCGAGCCACGTGCGCAGGTTCATCGTCGGTCCTCGAAGGGTGTCGGTGCGTTCGCACCACGACGAGGAGAGGAGCGACTGCGGGAGTGCTAACCGGCGGTTACACGGGCGTTACCGGGGCGGGGGAAGATTCACGGACCTCACCCCCCGTCCCCCTCTCCCCTGGGAGAGGGGGCGGGGGGTGAGGTCTTCGCCTACCGCCCCGGCTGGGCGGGGGTGGCGGCGGGCGTCGGCGCGTTGGCCACCGGCTTCTTCAGCGCGGTGTCCGGTGTGGGCGACGGGCTGGCCGCCTGCGTGGCGTTCTTCTGGTGATACACGACGGCGATCAGCACCACCCCGACCACCCCGGCCAGCAGCCCCAGCATGGCGTCTCTCGGCACGGTCAACCCTCTGGTGGTGTGGGGGAAGTGTGCCGCAATCGGGCGGGATCGCAACCGCCACTTGAGGGCATCATTTCAAAATGCCGGCGACACCGGCCGGGCGCTCGATACAACCGCACCATTCGCCCACCCTTCCCACATCGAACCCCGCCCATGTGGTGGCTCCTCCCCCTCGCGGTCGTGCTCATCGTGGCCGCCGCCGTGCTCACCGCCCGCGGGTGGGACGTGCGACTGGTGCTGCTGGCCGCCGCCGTCATCCTCGGGCTGGCCGGAAACTACCTGCCGGACGTGTGCCGCAAGTTCTTCGACACGTTCAGCGGGGAGGCCTACGTCATCCCCATCTGCTCGGCGATGGGCTTCGCGTATGTGCTGAAACTGACCGAGTGCGATCAACACCTGGTGCGGGTGCTGGTGGCCCCGGTGCGGCGGGTACGGTTCCTGATCGTGCCCGGCGTGGTGCTGGCCGGGTTCGTAGTGAACATCCCCGTGCTGAGCCAGACGAGCGTGGCCGTCTGCCTGGGGGCGGTGGTGGTGCCGGTCATGCGGGCGGCCGGGTTTCACCCGCTGGTGATCGGGTCGGCGCTGCTGCTCGGGGCGAGTGTCGGCGGGGAACTGTTCAACCCCGGCGCGCCGGAACTGAACACGGTGAAGGACAAGACGGGCGTGGACACCACCACCCTGGCGCGGGTGCACCTGCCGTGGGTGGTGGTGCCGCAACTGGTGGTGAGCACGGCCGTGTTCTGGGCGCTCAGTCGGTGGTGGTGGAAGGAGGGTGTGGCGTCGTAGCCGGGAGCTTTCGACCGGGCGGGCGGAATCCCCTCGCAAGCTCGGGGCGACGACAAGGTGGGTGGGACGGCGACCGAGGTCCCGACCGGCCGCATCAACTGGCTGAAGGCCGCCGTGCCGCTCGTGCCACTGCTGTTGCTGATCCTCTCCGGCCCGCCTCTGAAAATGTTCTCCGTTCCCACCGACTGGCTCGTCGAAACCAAGACGCCGGAGGACTGGAACGAGAAGGACAAGAAGGTGAAGGAACGGGTTGTCGGGCTTTCGACGCTGGCCGGACCGGCGGTGGTGGAGGCGGCCCGCGAGGAGGCCATGAAGCCGGCGAGGGCGGCGGCGGGCAAGGCGGCGAGCGGGCGGATGGTCGGGCTGGCGATGGTGCTCGGGGCGGCGGTGGCGGCGCTGACTTCGCCGAAGAAGGCGGGCGACACGGCGAAGGCGTTCTTCGAGGGGGCGGGGTACGGGTTCGCCAACATCGTCAGCCTGATCGTGGTGGCGGTGGCGTTCGGCAAGGCGGTGGAGTTGGCCGGGTTCGGCGAGGTGGTGAAGCAGTTGGTGGCCGCCGCCCCGTGGCTGCTGGTGCCCCTGGCCGTGCTCATGCCGTGGGCGTTCGCGGCGGCGAGCGGGTCGGGCATGGCCAGCACGGCCAGCCTGTACGGGTTCTTCTACGAGCCGGCGGTGGCGGCCGGCATGAACCCGAACGACGTGGGGTCGCTGGTGAGCATCGGGTCGGCGGCCGGCCGGACGATGTCGCCGGTGGCGGCGGTGGCGGTCATGTGCGGGAAGCTGACGGACTGCACGCCGTGGGCGCTCGCCGGGCGGGTGGCGATCCCACTGGTGGTGGGGCTGTTGGTCGTGATCGTGCTGCGGATGTGCGGGCTGGTGTGAGCGACATCGGCCGGCGGGCGCGTCCGTTGATCCGGCCGGGCCGCCCTTCCCGATTCGGCGGGTCGGGCCTACAGTAACAGTTCCTACGTGTGCCGGAGTGCCGCCGTGCCGCCGTTCGCCGAGTCCGCGACTACGATCAGCCTGTGGGGCTGGATCCTGACCGGGGTGCTGATCGTCCTCAGCCTGGCCCTGATGTTCATCGTGCTCATCCAGCGGGGCAAGGGGGGCGGGCTGGCCGGCGCGTTCGGCGGGCCGGGCGGGTCGAGCGCGTTCGGCTCCCGGGCCGGCGACGCCTTCACCAAGATCACCCTCTACCTGGCCGCCATCTGGGTGCTGGTCATCATGATCAGCGTGAAGAAGTTCGTCGACACCCCGGCCGAAGGGACCGCCGAGAAGAAGGACCCCGCCGGCGACGTCAAACCGGCCGACCCCACCCCGCCCTGACCGAGACGCCCCGTGCTGCTCAGTATGACCGGGTTCGGCTCCGCCCGCGGGGCCGCCGCCGGCTTCGCCGTGTCCGTCGAGGTGCGGGCGGTGAACAACCGCCACCTGAAGCTGACCGTCCGCGGCACCGACCCGTACCCGCTGTTCGAGGCCGAACTGGAAAAGGTGGTCCGCCGGCACGTCCGCCGCGGCAGCGTGCAGGTTCAGGTGAAGGTGGAACGCGGCACCCGCGCCGCCGACCTGACCCTGAACGCCGCCACCCTGACCGCCTACAAGCGGCAGGTGATCGAGGCGTGCGACGGGCTGGACGCCTCGGCCGTGAACGCCGTCCTGAGCGGCCTGCTGAGCTTGCCCGGCATCGCCCCCGAAACGGTGAGCATGGGCGGGCTGCCCGACGACGAGTGGCCGGTGGTCGAGAAAGTGTTGGGCGAAGCGCTGGCCAAGCTGGACGCCACGCGGGCGACGGAAGGGCGGGCGATGGCGGCCGAACTGATGGCCCAGCACGCGGCCATGACCGCCGCACTCGCCGGCATCCGCGAGTGCCTGCCGGCGGTGGTGGCCAACTACCGCACCCGCATTCTGGACCGCGTGCGGCAGGCGGTGGCCGACGCCGGCGTGGGCGTGGAGGCCGACCACCTGATCCGCGAGGTGGCCATCTTCGCCGACCGCACGGACGTGTCCGAAGAGGTGACGCGGTTCGCGGCGCACCTGGACCAGTTCGCCGAACTGGTGACGGCGGGGGCGAGCGACGGGGCCGGGCGGCGGCTGGAGTTTGTGGTGCAGGAGATGGGCCGCGAGGCGAACACGCTGGGTTCCAAAGCCGGCGACGTGGGCGTGTCGCGGCGGGTGGTGGACCTGAAGGCCCACCTGGAGCGGGTGCGGGAGTTGATCCAGAACGTCGAGTGACTCAAGTGCGGAGTGCGGAGTGCGGAGTGCGGAATGCGGAGTGAACACCAGCCCGGCGACCCTCAACCGCCTTCCGGCG
>JANNQE010001173.1:0-14480 GCA_031441625.1 Planctomycetia bacterium | reverse complement strand
GCCGCCCACGCCGCCAGCACCGCCGAGTAGTAGACGCCCCGCATCAGTGACATGACCGCCCCCCCGGTGTCCGCGTGTGTTGGCACTCTCTCCCCGGAGGGAGAGGGTCGGCAAGTGCGGGGCATGAGCCGGGGGGGTGAGTCTGTTCCCCCTCTCCCAGCCTTCGGCCACCCTCTCCCTCCGGGGGAGAGGGGTTTCAGCGCACCACTGTCATTTGCCAATCAGGCTGCCCCGCTCGCACGCCACCGTCACCGCCTGTTCGCCCGCCCCGCGGGCGGACACCGACACCGCCATCTTCGGCTCGGTGTACTCGTCCAGCACCACCGGCCACGCGGCTTCGGCATACCCCACGCCGTCCCGCGATTTCGCCTCCAGCGGCTTGGTCGCCGCGTGCCCGTCCGCCAGCTTCATCCCCTTCGGCAGGGTGACGGTAGCGGAGGTGGTGCCCGGCGAGTGGAACACGCGGGCGACCACCCAGAACGGCTTGCCCGGCGACACCGCCGCCTCGTCCGCGCGGCGGACTTCGAGGATCGGCTTGGCCGGCTGGATGTCCACCGCGCGGGTGGCCGCCTCCGTGCCGGGCGTGAGCTTGACCGTCAGCGACGCCTTGCCGGTGGCGGTGGGGGCGACGGCCACCAGCCAACTGAGTTGGGCCACCCGCCCGTCGGCCAGCGGCTTCTCCGCCGTCTCGTCCTTCGCCAGCGTCAGGCCGGCGGGCAAGCTCAGGGTGAGCTTGTGCCCGGCCTTCGGGTACACCACCTGGGCGGTGACGCGGAGCACCCCGCCGCCGACGGCCTGCCCGTCCACCCGCACGTCGCCCAGCGCCGTGGTCGGCGGCGCCACGGTCGCGGTCGCCGACTGCTCGGCCGCCGGGTCGGACGTGCGAACGGTGAACTTCAACTGGCCGGCGGCCGAGTCGTCCAGGCGGACGAGCCAGCTCGGTTGTGCCGCCTTGCCGCCGGCCACCGCCTGCGTCTCCCCGCCTTTCGTTTCCAGGCTGGCGCCCTTCGGCACCGCCAGGGTGGCCGTCATGCCGCCCTTCGGCTTGAGCACGGTGGCGGTGACGCGGACCAGCCCGCCCGGCACCGCCCGGCCCGTCACACTGACGGAGTGCAGCACGGGCTGCGGGTTGTCCACGAACACCGTCGCCGTCTCGCTCGTGTCGGTGCCCACCAGTTGCGCCTTCACCGTCTGCTTGCCGCCCACGTCGGCGTCGATCACCACCTCCCAGTCGGCCTTGGCGATCTTCACCCCCGGCTTGGCGTCCACCACCTTCTCGGCCGTCTCGTGGTCGGCCAGCTTCAGGCCGGGCGGCAGGGTGAGTTTGACCGCCTGCTTGTCGGCCGGGTCCTTCACCAGGGCGGTCAGGCGGAACGGCTGGCCGGCGACGAACGGGCCGGCCGGGGCGAGGGCGAGGGTGGGGTTGCGGCTCTTGCCGCTCGACAGGCTGCCCAGCCCGTAGGTGAAGCTGAACGTGCGGGTGCCCTTCGGCTTGATCTCCTTCGGCATGTAGAACAGGGCGACGGCGCTGTCCCCGTTGAACGTGTCGGCCAGCTTCCAGTTGCCGGGCAGGTTCTGGACGGACAACTGCTGGTCGTCCGGGAAGTCCTTCGCCTTCTTGGGGTCACCCGGCCACTGGCTGAGAAGCAGGCGGTCCGGCTTCTCGTTCCCCTGCCCGCCGAAGCCCATCTGCACGACCGTCATCTTCGGGTCGGTCAGGTCGTTCTGGTGTTCGAGCGCGAACAGGGTGTCTGGCACGTCCTTCCCCTTGAACTCCGTCGGCTTGTCGATCAGCCCGCCGTTCCCGCCCTGCACATAGAACGGCACCCCGTCGTTGCTGCCGATGAGCGTGTCGATCATCACCCGCACCCCGCACCGCATGGCGAACGGCTTGTTGTTGGTCATGGTGAAGGTGACTTTGAGGGTGTCCATCTCCCGCGACACCGCCCCGGCCACATACTCCACCTTCCGCTCCACCAGCACGTCGTGAAACAGCCACTGGGTGATGTACGGGCCGTCCCCGACCAACTGGCCGCCCTCCCCTTTGCGAGCCTTCTTCTCCCCCTTCACGCTCGATTCCGTCTCGATGGTGCCGTCGACGGCCAGGTCCTTCACCACGATCCCCTGCTCGTCGTCGAAGTACCGGGCGTCGGACATCTTGGCCGCCGTCGAGCCGACAGAGACCAGCGTGTGGTTCGTCCGCCCGTACTGATTCATGGTCAACCGCTTCCGTTCCTTCCCATCGCCTGTATCCACTTGTACCCCGAAATCGTACCCGCCATAGAACCCGACCATCGCGACCGCCCCCGCCTTCACCTCGTTCGTGTCCACCGCCTCCTCCTTCGGCGGCGGGGCGTCGTCCTCCGGCACCGAGGGCAGCGGGGGGAGTGGCGGCGGGGTCTTGTCCGTGATTCCGTCCGTCAGGGTGAGCGGGATGAACGGCATGGGCGGGATGGCCGCCTTCGCCAGGGCGGGGTGTTCGCTCACGTCCGGCACCACCGGCGGGGCGGCGGGCGTGCCGCCCCGCCCGCTCAGCAGGACGACGGCGGCCACCGCCACCGCCAGCCCGACCCCCACCCCGGCGTCGAGAAGCCACTTCGCCCACTGCGGCGTGCCACCGTCCGGTGCGTCGTTCATGTCAGGCTCCTGAGTAGGCATGGTCGTCGTCCGCCGTCGCCGGCGGGTCGGTTGCGTCAACAGGTTCGGCCGCGTCCACTTCCCCGATCGTCTCGGTCGTCTCGGCCGGCGGCGTCTCGGCCGCCGGCCCCGTCACCCGTAACACCAGCAGGGTGCAGTCGTCGTTCACCATGCCGCCGTTCCGCCGCAGGTCGGTCGCCTCCTGCCGCCACCCGTCGGCCGACAGGTCGGCGTAGCGGGCGAGCGGTTGCCCGCCCTCGGCCAGGCGGAACAGGTGCCCGGCCACGGCGTCGGTGGCGAGCAGGAACAGGTCTCCGGGCCGGCACACCCCGCCCCCGGTGAGCGGGTTCGGCTCGCGGCGTCCGGCGAGCGTGCGGAGCAGGTCCGGGGCGGAGCCGAGTTGCTCCCCGCAGGCGAGCGGGAACGACAGCATCAAGCGGCCGTCCCGCACCCAGAACAGGCACGCGTCGCCCACCGCCACCGCCCGCCACACCCGCCCGCCGGCCGGGGTGAGCGGGCCGACCGACAGGCCGAGCAGGGTCGCCGCCGCCCCGGTGCTGTCCACCTTCCCCTGCTTCGACCAGTTCAGTTTCGGGTAGTCGATCCGCCGCCGCCACTCGGCCCGCCGGTCGCTCACCCACCCGCCCAGGCGGGCCGGCCCGGGGGCGTCGGCCACCACCCCGGCGGACAGCAGGTCGGCCCACACGCGGCAGTAGATGCCCTCGCTCGCGCCGTCGGCGATCGCCGCCCGCCCGGACGCGGGATCGACCGCGTACCCGTCCTCCCACTGCGCCGGGTCGTTCCCCAACTTCTCGCAGTGGAACGCGCGGACCACCTGGAACGGCGGCGCCTCCGGCGTCGGCTCGGCCGCGTCAGGGCGGGGCGGGTGGTCGGCGAACAGCAACTCCCACACGGCGGCGACGGGCAATTCGGCCGCGGCCTCGTCGTCCGGGGTGCGGTGGGTGAACACGACCACGGGCGAGTCCGGTCGGCCGAGTGCCCGCACCCCGCGCTCGGCGGCCGACTGCGACTCCGCCACGTCGGGGCCGAACGCGCACCGCACGACCACCGGCGGGCGGGCGGCCGAGTTGTCGGTCAGCCAGCGGGAGACGACGCGGTGGGCGGCGATCCAGCCGGCGTCCGCTGCCGCTTCGCCGTCGGGGGTCGCGTCGGCCAGCCACCGCCGCGGCTCGCCCTCGCCCCGCGGTGGCCGCTCGGCGGCGAGCAGCCCGGCCAGGGGGACGGCGGCTCGGTCGGTGCCGGGCAGCAGGGGCACCACCTCCGCGGCCCCGTCCCGCCGCCGGGAGCCAACGGCGGCCACATCGAACTCCCAAGGCAGTTGGCCGTCGGCTGCACACGCGGCCAACCCGTCGAACAGTGTGTCAAGGAGCAGGCGGGCGCGGTCGAGAGCGGCGGCCCGCCCGCCGCCCCCGCCGGGGGCGGACAGATCGACCAGGGCGACGAACAGCGCTCGGCGGGCGGCGGTCATGGGTGCCTTGTAAAGTTCCCGGGAAACAAGTGCCGGGCAGGTCGCGGTGTTGGAGTTCACACTTCAGCGTGACGTGTGGATCACCCACGCTGAAGCGTGAACTCCAACCCGGCAAGAGAGTCCTGGGAGGCGTCTTACCGCAGGTGCGGGGGCAGGGTGTTCGTGTCCAGTACCATGGTGCCCACGCTGAGCAGCTTGAGCAGGCTCACCGCGTCGGCGTTGAACGCCATCGCCCGGCAGTCGAGGGGGGCGGAGATGCCCTTGATCTCGGCCGTCTGCCGCAGCTTGTCCGGCAGTTTGCTGGACATGCGAAAGAGGGACCGGCTGTAGTCGTCCGGCAGTTGCCCTTCGGTGACGGGGAAGAGCACCGGCTCGGCCTCCCGCGACGACAGGTGGCAGTTGATGACCAGCACGTTGCCGTCGCCGGTGGCCAACTCCCGCACCCGTTCGCTCACAGGCTCCGGGTCGCCGTCCACCGCCTCCCCGTCGGTCAGGTTGAGCACTATCGGCGGGAAGCTGTCCGGGTGGGCGACCAGCCAGTTCTCCAGCACGTTCCGCACGTAGTCGAACGCCCCACACATGGGGGTGCCGAACATCCGCTCCCGCGGCGGCGACTTGTACCACACCGGGAAGTTGATGTCCTTCACCACCTCTTGCAGCCCGCCCGCCCCGTCGTCCAGGAACTCCTTCTTCTGCCGCTTCTCGATCTCCAGCGGGTTGTCGTACAGGTCGGGGACGCTCACCAGGTCGCGGCCCTCCAGCCCGCCGGCGAACGCCGAGCCGACGATGGCCACCCCCTGGTTGTCGGTCGTGTACCCGACCAGCCCGACGTCGAACCAGTACCGCGGCTTGTCCTCCCCCTTCTCACACATGGACACCAGCTCGCCCAGGAAGCGGTTGACGGCGGTCGTCACGGCGTCCATCTTCGGCCGCTTGGTGCCGGACAGCCCGTCCAGCATGGAGTTGGACTGGTCCACCATGAAGATGATGCACGTCGGGTTGGCCCGGTCGATCTGCTTGGAGTAGGGCATGGACGTCACCTCGGGTTAGGACTGGCCCGGTCGGACCAGGGGTTGGGGTCGGGCGGAGGCCCGCACCACGGGGGTCGTTTCGGGCCGCCGGTCAGGACATCGCCCCGCACTTGCGGCAGAGGCGGACGCCCGGCCGCCCTTCCACCACCTCGCCGCACTCCGGGCAGCGGGCGGTGGCCGCCCCGGTGGGGGCAGGCGGCTTCGGGGCGGCCGGCGGGGACGGTACGGGGGCGGTCGGTTTCGTGCCCGGCACGGGCGGCCGGGGCATGGTCGGTGCCGGCGGCTTCGTCGCTACCGGGGGAGATGGTTTGGGCGCGGACGGTGGCGACGGCGGGCGTGGGGGCGTGTACGGCGGGTCGTCGGCCGCGAGCACCACCCGCGGCGGCGGCGGGGGCGGACTGGCCGCCGGGCGAGGCGGGGCCGGGGGCGGTGACGGCGGGGCGGTGGTCGGGACCGCGGCGCCGGACGTGCGCACCGTCAGGGTGACGTTGCCCAGCGTGCGGGCGGTGCCGGCGGCCGTCACCTGCTCGCCGTTCGTGCCCAGGTCGTGGCACACCACCTGCCCGTCCCGCACGAAGTACCGCAGGGCCACGTCCCGCGCCCCACGCACCCACACGGTACACGCCTTGCTGTCACCGCCCACCTTCACCGGCTCCGGCCCCAGGTTCACGCTGATCGTCTCCCGCTCGCCGAACCGCACCTCCAGCCAGGCCCGGCGGAAGGCCACCTCCACCAGCGCCACCATCGCCCCGATGCAGAAGCCGAGCACCCCGCCGCCGAAGAAGCGGCCCAGCCCGACGGCCAGCCCAGCCAGGGCGAGGAAGCCGAGCACGCCGAGCACCCCGCCTACCACCCCGGCGACCGCCGCCTTGTTCCGCGACAAGTTGGGGATGAACAGGCTCGTCACCCCGCCCACCAGCCCGCCGAGCAGCGCCCACCCGATCAGGTAGCCGAGGAAGCCGGGCAGCCCGACGACGGCGAACAGGAACTGGAACGCCTGCCCGATGACGCCGGCGGCGAACCCGCCGGCGGCGGTGCCGGCGGCGGCCAGCAGTTGCCGCGGCTCGGCCAGCCACGGGCGGCCGAGGTACAGGTTCTGCCCGACCAGCAGGGCGGTGGCCAGCCCGCCGGCCAGCGCCGCCGTCCACAGGGCGGTGAGCAGGATGGTCCACCACGACCACCACGGGGGTGGCAGCAGTTGCACGTCGGCGGTGCCGGCGATCACGTCGGACGTCGGGCCGGTGCCGACCAGTTGCACCGTCACCGGCCCCCCCCCGACGCCGCCGTGGAACACCATCTCGCACCGGTCCTGGCCGTCGGGCAGCGTCACCGGTTCGGCCGACACGCCGGCGGGCAGGTTGTCCGCCTTCACCGTCACCGGCCCCTTGAACAGCACCCGGTCTACCTCCACGGTCAGGCGGGTGGGCGCGTCGGACCGCAGGCTCACCTCCGCCTGGGCCGGGTACAGCTTCACCCCGCGGGCGACGGTGAAGGTGTGGACGAGCTGGCTGTTCTGCACCGCCTTCAAGGTGCCGGCGAACTCCCGCCGCTCGCCCCCCACCAGCGCGTTCAGCTTGAAGTCGGTGGGGAACGCCTCGCTCCCGCACCGCGCGTAGTAGTTGACGAACACGCGGTACTCGCCGGCCGCCGCCGCCCCCTTCGGCCAGTAGATGTTCTCGATCGGGTCGGTCACGGTGTCCGAGCAGCCGCGGTTCTGGTCCACGTCCAGGTGGCCGCCGGAGCGGGACATGCGGTGGCGGTACGAGATCTCCGTCCCGTCCGGCTCGTAGCAGTGCAGGACGAGGTCGTTGCTGTTGTTCCACAGCAGGGAGAGCTGGAGGTCGCCGGTCTTCGCCCCGGCGCGGTCCAGGCGGCTCTTGAACTCGGGCGGCGGCGGGGGCGGCTCCGGTCGGGCGACCAGGGACGGCGCCCCGCCCCCGGCCGGTCGCGGCAGCAGGAAGAGCAACTCCCCCAGGAGGCACCCGACGACCGCCCCCGCCAGGCCGATCAGCCCGTACCGGAGCACCTTGCGTGAGGCCAGTTGGCGTATCATCGGGCCGCTCTCGTCAGGACATCCCGCACCCGCGGGGCGAGGAACACACGGGCGTCATCGGCCAGCACGTCGGCCAACACATCCGGCGGCACCACCGGCTCCAGGAAGGTGCGGACGTAGTACTCCTGCACCCCCTCGCGGCGGGCGTCGTCCGGGGCGTACTCGGACAGCTCGCACCAGCGGGCCAGCGTGTCGCCCACAGCCCCGACCGCGAACGGGTCGGCGAGCGGGAACAGGGCGTCGAACAGCCGCGCGACCGGGTGGAAGGCGGGCGGGTCGGCGTCCCAGTGCCGGCCGCGGTACACCCGCACCGCCACGTCGAACGGGTCGCAGCCGAGGGCGGCGCAGGCGGCGTGCAGTTCGGCGGTGCGGCCGGTCGGGTCGAAGGCCGGGTCGCACACGGCCCGCCACAGCACCCCCGCCGAGAGCTTGTCTCGCACTCCGACCGGCAGGTCATCGCCCGAACCGACGACCGCCGCTTCCGCCGCTTGCCATTCGCCTGCCTGCGAGTCGTCCCCGTCCACGAACCGCGCGTCCAGGCGGTCGGCCGCCGCCTGCCACAGCGGATGATACTCGGCCGACGAGCCGACCGCCCGAAGC
Source organism: Planctomycetia bacterium (assembly GCA_031441625.1). Classification (GTDB taxonomy): domain Bacteria; phylum Planctomycetota; class Planctomycetia; order Gemmatales; family Gemmataceae; genus JALHQU01. The sequence goes on along the minus strand of JANNQE010001173.1, from coordinate 6,670 downwards.
AGCGGGCCGAGCACCCCGCCGGCCGCCCGTGGCTCGGCCACCGGCGGCCCGCTCGCCAGCATGTGGGCGAGCAGCACCTTCCACCAGTTCGCTTTCACCGTGCCGGCGGCCGACAGCCGGCCGACCAGCGAGGCCGGGGCCGGGTCGGCTTCGCACAGGGCGGCCAGCAGCGGCTGCCCGTCGTCCCGCTCGGACACGGCGCGGTGCAGGTAGGCCGCCAGCACCGCGGGCGAAGCCGTCGCCAGCAGCCGCACCGCCGCCCCGGTGTCGTCGGCAGGCGGGCGAGTGGTCATCACCGACAGGGTGTACGCCGCCCACGCCGGGGGCACTTGCGGGTCGCTCACCGCCGCCTCGCCGTCCGGTCCGTCCACCGGCTTGAGCAGTGGCTTGAGCGCCCGCGTGTCGGCCGGCGGGTGGGCGGCGAACCGGCCGCGGAGCCACTGGCGGGCCTCCGAACTCAGCCCGTTCACCGCGTCGCTCAGGTCGCGGAGGAGCGCAAGCAGGCGTTCGCCGGCGCGGGCGGGTGCGGCGGACGCGATCCCTTCCCAGTTCAACTGAGCGGCCGGCAGGTCGTGACGGCGGAGGGCGTCGGCGACGGCCGACTCGGACGCGGCCGATTCGCTCACGTCCGCCGGCTCGACGACGATCGGAGCGGCCGGGGCGTCGGTGGCCGCCCACCGCCCCTCGGCCGCCCGCCGTACCAGCGGTGCCACTCGCTCGGCGTGCGCCTTCAAGTGCCGCGGCAGGGGGGCGGGGGCGAACGTGTCCACCGTGTACCCGCGGTCGTCCAGTTGCTCCGCATCCAGCCGCTTGGCCGGGTGCGCGGTGAGCGTGCCGACGACGGTGGCCAGCTTGAATTCGTGCAGGTTGCGGTGCGGCGGCTCGTAGGTGCTGAACGTCAGGTCGGCGGTGGCGGCGGCGGGCAGCAACCGCGTGGCCGCGTACACCAGCAGGGCCACCACCCCCGGCTCGGCGTGGACGAACACCCGCCGACGGTCGGGGGCGTCGCCAGCAGTGGCGGCCAGTACGGCGGCCAGGAAGTGCGCGGTCAGTCGCTCGCACCGCTCCGGGTCGGCGGCCAGCCGCGCGGGGGCCACAACCAGGCTGAGCGGCTCGCCGCCGGCGTGCCCGTTCAGAAACCGGCTCACCGCCGCGTCGTCGATCCGCCCGCCGTCGCCCAACCGGGCGGGTGGGGGGAGCGTCTTCGTCGCCCCCGGCGGGTAGTCGGTCGCCCAGTCGCCGCCCCACGCCCTCAGCACGCCGGCCGGGGTGTGCGGCAGGCCGGTCACGGCGTGGGTGAAGTAGCAGCGATCGCGGTTGGTGGTGTCCTTCTCCAGGTAGGCGGTGTGGACCACCCAGGTGGTTCCGTCGGCGGGGCGGAGGCGGGCCAGGCGACGGGGGGCGTCGGCGCGGCCCGGCCGCTTCGCCCACAGGTCGAGCGGCAACTCGTAGGCGGGCAGGGCGAAGGCGGCGCGGAGGCGGTCGGGGTCGGCGGTGCTGGCCGCCCGCACGCTGAACCCGGCGGTGCCGGTGGCGCTGTCCGCCTTCGCGCAGTGGGTGACGTAAAACTGTTGCGGGGCGGCGCGGGTCATCGGCCACCCCCGGCCGCGATCGGCCCGAAGGTGAGCGGCTCGCCGTAAACGGTGGCAAACCCCAGGTCGGCCTCCGGCCACACCTGCACGTACCGCGGGCCGGTGCCGCCGAGCAGCACCAGCCGCCCTCCGCCCTCCCGCGTGTGGTCCTCCGGGCGGCAGTGCGAGCGGCTCTCCTCGTCCGCGTCGGCCGGGGCCGACAGCCGCTGCGGGGCGACGGTGAGCACGAACCGGCTGACCACCGGGGTGGCCGCCCACGACCAGAACACCTTGGCGGCCGGCAGCGGGCCGGGCACCGTCTGGTGGTCGGGCATGCCGGCCGACATCTTCACGAAGTGCGGGAGGGAGCGGCGGGCGAGGGCCACCAGGAGCGGCTTCTCCGCGTTCGAGAAGAGGCGGTGGTTCTCCCGCACGGCGGCGATCTCGTCCGCGGTGAGGATCGCCGCCCGCGCGCCGGCCGCCACCTTCGCCCGGATGCCGTTCACCTTCTCCCCGGCCTTCAACAGCGGCACCAGCTCGTCGTACCGGGCGACGGCCGGCGGGTAGCTCATCATCTCCGGGTCGCGGCCGAGGGCGGCCACCGCCGCCGCGTCCTTCGCGTCGAGTGCCGCCTTCAACGCCTTCCACTTCTTGACCCGCTCGTTCACCGCCCGCACCCGCTCGATGGCGGCGAGGACCACCGGGTCGCGGCTGTCCCGCAGCACGTCCCGCACGTCCTTGAAGGTGTGAAGCAGTTTCACGTCTCGCGCGTGCGGGTTGGGGGCCGCACACCGGTCCAGTTCGGTCAGGGCGGCGGCCCGCTGGATCGCCAGTTCGCCGCGGGTGGCCAGGGCGGGCGGGATGGTGCCGGCGCGGAGGCGGTCCGCCTTCAACTGCGCGTAGGCGGCGGCGATCGTCCGCTCGGACTCGGTGGCCGCCTCGACCGCGCGGCGGAGGTCCTGCGTCAGCCGCGCCCCCTCCGTCAGTCGCTCCACGACGTCGCGGACGGCGTACACATACCCGGCCGGCAGGCGGGCGGCGTCGGCGGCGGCGCGGGTCACGTCGTCCGCCGTGCCCCCCTTGCCCAGCCGGGCGACGGCCTCGTTCACCGGCGCGACCGCCGCCAGCCGCACGTTCGCCTGGCTCGCCCGCGCCCGCAGCGGGTCCCCGTCCGGGCACCCGGCCAGCGCCGCCTCGTTCGCCGCCCACGCCTGCACCAGTTGCCGGTCGGCCGCTTCCGAGGCGGTCGCCGGGATGCCCTTGAACCGCTCCAGGGCGGCCGCCCGCTTGACCGCCAGTTCGCCCCGCGCGCGGTGGGCGGGGGTGATCAGCCCCGGCTGCTCGCCGGCCGCCGCCACCGCCTTCCAGGTGTTCGCCAGCGCCTGTTCGGTCGCCTGCGGGTGGCCGAACAGGGCGAGGAAGGTGCGGGCGGCGGTGGTGCGGGCGCGGTCCGCCTCCACCCGCTTGCCGTACTGTTCGGCCTCCTTCACCCGCACGAGGGCGGCGCTGTACCTCGGCCACAGCTCGGCCAGCTTCGCCGGGTCCGCCGCCTTCAGCTCGTCCAGCATCTTCACCTTGCCGACCGCTTCCTCCACCTGCTTCTTCAGCCCCGTCTGGTTCGACCACCCGTCGAGCAGGGGCGTCTGGTAGGCGGCCACCATGCCCCGCACGTCGCCCGCCTGGAAGGCCGCCCGGATGCGGTCGCGGCACTGTACCCGCTGGCGGGCCTCCGTCACCCGCTGGCCGATGTGCTTCGGGTCGGCCGGCAGCGGCTTGTTCCCCGCCGACAGGCGGTCGGCCTCGGCCGCAATGGCGTCCCAGTCCCGCGCCACCGCCTCGCACAGCGCGCGGAGGGACTGGTACGGGTCCATGGTGAACGGCGGCACACGGTCGGCCGGGTGGTCCAGGCTGGCCCGCAGGTCGGCCGACCAGCGGGCCACGTCCGCGTCCTTGCTCCGCACCAGTTCCGGCCACAACTTGGAGGTGGCGTGCTCGCTCAGGTCGGCCGGGCTGAACAGCACGTTCTCGTTGTCCGGCTGGACGACGAACTTGGTGAACAGGGTGGGGTCGGCGGCCATCGCCCGCAGGGCGATGAGGATGACCCAGGCGGAGAAGTGGTCGAGGCCGCGGTTCAGCTTCATCTTGCCGCGGCGGGGGTGCTGGTAGGCCGGCTTGCCGAACTCGAGCGGCTCGGCCCCGTCCAGCTTGGGCACCCACATGCCGTCGTAGTCCACCAGCAGGGGGGTGTCCTCCCGCACCATCACGTTGTCGTGCTGCAGGTCGCCGTGGGCGATGTCGGCCGCCTGGAGTTTGCACACCAGTTGCACCCACTTGTCGGCCATCCCCCGCACGGCCGGCACTTGCCCGGCCGTCATCCGCTTCCGCACCCACTCGCCGAGCGACTCCCCCTTCACCCAGTCCATCGTCTGGATGGGGTACCAGGCGGCGCCGATCTTGATGCCCTCCCGTTGGTAGCTAAACCCGACGAGCGAGTCCGGCTTGCGGCCGCTCAGCCCGGCCAGGTGCTTGGACACCTCCTCGTACCGCCGCTGGCGGTCGTCGCTGGGGAAGTTGAACAGTTTGAGGGCGACCGACAGGCCGTTCGGCTGGGTCAGCTTGTACACGCTGGCGAACGCGCCGGAGCGGGCGCGGGGCACCTTCATGCGGTTCAGCTCCACCGTCGCACGGCGGAGGGTCGGCTCGCGGAACGCCACGTCCGGGTTCTGGAGCGCGTCCCGGTAGTCGGCTTGGGCCGGCCAGCTCGCCATCCGTCCACCCTCCCAGGTCAGTCGCCCTTGAGCACCCGGTACCCGTGCATGTGCAGCAGCCACAGGAGCGGCTCGACGACCCCGAACGGCGCCCCGGCCCGCCCGCCGCCGGCCAGCCCGCGGTCGGAGGTGGGGAAGAACAGGAACTGGTCGCCGAAGTACTCCCGCAGGATCTTCCGCAGGTCGGCCCCCGGCAGCATGAACGGGAGCATCTGCTCGACCACCGCCGACCGCTCGCGGAGCACCCGCAGGGTGCGTTCGCCCGGTGGGTCGAGGTCGGTGCCCAGCCGCTTCAGGAACGGCAGCGCCTGGCCGCCCATCGGGCTGCGGGCGGCCACCAGGTCGAACTTCGACACGCACACGGCCACCGGCACCGGCACCGTGCGGCCGGGGGGCAGCCCGCGGGCGTCGAGCATGTCCAGGTAGAACTGGTGCAGGGCGGCCAGTTGGTCCTCCAGGGCGAGCGTCGCCTCCCCGTCCACCACGTCCCCGTACAGCTGCGTCGGGTCGAAGAACATGAGGAAGCCGTCCATCCGCACCGCCCGCCGGCGGAGGTCGTCTACCGCGATCGCCTGGGTCATCATCTCGCCGGAGTAGTCGAACAGGTTGACCAGCACGGTGCTCGGCCCGCCGCGGTCGGCGTCGGTCGCGCACACCACGATCGGGGCAGGCAGGTCGTGGACGGTCGCCCCGGCCGTCCCCCGCTGCCGGAGCACCAACTCGATGTACGTGTTGAACTGCTCGTCCCCCATCGACGGTGCCTGCTGCACACTCGCCGGGGTGCGGGTGTTGCGGTTCTTCACCGAGGCGTAGGCGGTGACCAGCAGGTGCGTCTTGCCGCTCGACCGGATGCCGACGGTGGGGAAGCACAGGCGGGCCATCCCCCGCGTGTTCGGCGGGCATCGATACCCGCACCCGCCGCACTCGAGGACCGTCCGCCGCTCTTTCATGGTGCCGGTCGCCAGGCACCGCGGGCAGGTGTCGGCGTCCGCCTTCCGCCGCCCCCGCTCCCACCCGTCGGCCACCAGGAACGGGGTGAGGGTAACCGCCAGGAGGAGCAGCCCGACGCCCCCCCGACCCAGCGCCCACGCCCGCTTCTGCTCCTGCCCCGCCTTGCTCAGCTCGTCCAGCCGCACCTTGTCCGTGTCCAGTGTGGCCTTCTCGTCCGCCGCCGCCGCCTTCAGCTTGCCGATCACCAGTGTGGCGGCCAGCACGTCGCGGAGTTTGACCAACTCGCGCTCCGGCGCCTGGAATCGGCCGGCCGCGTCGCGGCGGGCGACATCCGCCTTGGCCGCCGCGTCGTCCGCCTCCGCGGTCGCCGTGCGGAGCTGGGTGGTCTGTTCCTCCCGCCGCGAGTCGGCCCACGGGCGGGCCGGCGGCGGGGGCGAGTCGCACCCTGCGGCGGTGAGGGCGGCGACGATCAGCACGCCGGCGACGGCCGACCGCATGGCCCGCGCCCGCCGCCATCTCCGCCAGGGCACTCGCAGCCGGCGGGCCGTCCCCCACAGGCCGACGAGCACGGCCACCCCGCCGACGCCCAGCAGGGTAGCGTCGAGCGCGTCTGACCGCAACGGGGGCACGCTGCGGGTGGCCCAGTCGAACCCGTCGGCCGTCTGCCCGGCCTCCACCGCCTGCTGGAACTTGGCCCGCTCGCCCGTCACCTCGCCCCACCGCTTGGCGGCCGACTCCCGCTCCGTCTTCAGGCGGTCGGCCGGCGGGAGCATGGCAGTGCGGGTGGCCGGGTAGCTGACGTTCATGGCGAAGATGACCGCCTGCACGAACTCGCCGCCGGTGGGCGAGTCTGCGGCCGGTTTGGACAGCCGCGACTGGTACTCGCCCACCTCCCACTCGGCCGCCTCCTTGCGGGACCGCTGTTCGAGCACCTGCTCCCGCAGGGCGGCGACCGACACGTCGGGCGGTGACTGGGCGGCGGCGACCGCGGCGAGCAGGACCGACAGGGCGACGAGCGGCCGGAACGTGCGCGCGACGGACGAGGTGGTGGGTGTGGGCGTCATCCCGTCCTCTCCTCGCGTCCGTGTGTCGTCTTACCCGCAGTTCGATTATCATGCACATTTGCAATACGGCAACGGGGTGTGACGCATTTTTCACCGTTCACTCGTGCGGCCACAACGCCGGTCAAGAGGTGCCGCGGGACAACCTCCCCCCGTTAACACCCGTGCGTGCCGTCGAGCGATGGCGGGGATTTCGATCTGCCCTACGTTCGCACCGGGCGGCCCGGTGTTTCAACCGACTGCCGCATTTTTCTCGCGCGGTCACTGTCCGGTCGAGGGGGGGGGCAACGACAGCGGCGACGAGGTGGCGGGCGACGGC
>JANNQE010001172.1:0-3029 GCA_031441625.1 Planctomycetia bacterium | reverse complement strand
CACCGCACCGCTATCCCCGCCGGCCAGTACACCCGCGGCGGTGTCGAGCCGCAGCCCGCCCTTCTTCGCCTTCGGCCCGTGACACCCCACGCACCGCTCGGCCAGCACCGGCCGCACCGCCTTCTCGAAGAACTCGTCGTCAGAGGTCTGGGCAGAAGCGGAGCCGGCGACCAGCATCACGAGTACCAGCGAAAGCCGAGGCATGAGCGGACACCTGAACTGCAAAGGACGATCGAACCGGCGGGAAGGGTACAAACTACCCGAATCGCGGCGCATACGAAAGACACGCGACATGGTATTCTGGGCACCCATGAAGATCACTGAAGTCGTCTGCCAGATCCTCCGCATCCCGAACGTGGCGGCGAAGACGGCCAGCAGCCAAGACTCGGTGCTGGTCCGCGTCCGCACCGACACCGGGCTGGAAGGGGTGGGCGAGGCGGACTCGTCGCCAGAGGTGGTGAAGGCGATCATCGACGCCCCGTTCAGCCACAACATCGCGTGCGGGCTACGGCGATTGCTGGTGGGAGAGAACCCGCTCGACCACGAGCGGCTGTGGCAGACGATGTACCGCCGCACCATGTACTTCGGCCGCAAGGCGGTCGGCATCACCGCGATGGCGGCGGTGGACATGGCCCTGTGGGACCTGAAAGGGAAGGCGTTCGGCCAGCCCATTCACCGGTTGCTCGGCGGCAAGCAGCACGAAAAGTTGCGGGGGTACGCCTCCATCCTGTTCGGCCGTGACGGGAAGGAGACCGGCGACATCGCCCGCCGGTGGGTGGAGGCCGGGTACACGGCCGTGAAGTTCGGCTGGGAGCCGATGGGCACGTCGGAGGCGGTGGACATCGACCTGGTGAAAGGTGCCCGCGACGGGCTGGGCGATGCCACGCTGCTGATCGACGCCGGGTGCGTGTACGACGCCCGCACCGCCCTGCGGCGGGCACACGCCTTCGCCGAATATTCCCCCGAGTGGTTCGAGGAGCCGCTGCGCGAAGACGACATCGAAGGGTACGTCTGGCTGCGGGACCGCTCGCCCATTCCCATCGCGGCTGGTGAAGGCGAGTGCGGGCGGGAGTCGTTCCGCCCTTTCATCGACCGCCGCGCGCTCGACGTGTACCAGGTGGACCTCTCCCGGTGCGGGTTCACCGACGCCGCGTACATCCGCGGCCGGGTGGAAGAGATCGGCGCGCGGCTGTGCAACCACTGCTACACCAGCCCGCTCACCGTGGCCGCCAGCCTGCACTGGCTGAGTACCTGCCGCGACGCCTTCCTGTTCGAGGACTGCGTGGAGGACTCCCCGCTGCGGCACGAGTTGACGCACGAGAAAGTGCAGTCGGTGAACGGCTGGATCGACGTGCCCGACCGCCCCGGCCTGGGGGTGACGCTGGACGAGACGTTCGTGAAGAAGTACCTGGTAGCCGAATCTAAATAGCAAGGGGGGCGACCGTGAGCCGCGCGAAGACCGAGTACCGCTACGAGAAGCTGACCTGGCCGGAGATCAACGACGCCGTGGACCTGGGCAAGGTGTGTATCGTCCCGTGCGGGGCAGTGGAGCAGCACGGCCCGCACCTGCCGCTCGACGTGGACCTCGTCTGCCCGGTCGGGGTCGCCACGGGTGCCGGCAAGGAGATCCCCGACAAGCTGCTGGTGCTGCCGGTGGTGGCCTACGGGTACACCGGGCACGTCATGGACTTCCCCGGCACCATCAACACCGACTTCGAGCACTTCATGCACCAGGTGCTCGACATCACCAAGAGCCTCGCCTACCACGGGTTCAAGAAAATCATCCTGCTGAACGGGCACGGCTCAAACATGCCGAACCTCGACCTCGTCGCCCGGCGGACGAACCTGGAGACGGACGCCGAGTGCGTGCTGGTGGCGTGGTGGAACCTGCTGGCGGTGGACAAGACCTTCATGCCGAGTTGGCGGGAGAGCAAGTTCCCCGGCGGGTGTTCGCACGCCTGCGAACTCGAAACCAGCATGTACCTCTACCTGGACGGCGACAACGTGCGGAAAGACCTCATCAAGAGCGGGACGATCAGCTTCAACGACGAGGGCAGCCCGTTCAACTGGGTGGACCTGTTCACGGCGGGTGCGGCCACGGCGGTGTCGTGGACGAGCAGCTACTCGGCCACCGGCGTGCTGGGCGACGCAGAACTGGCCACCGCCGAGAAGGGCCAGCGGGCCTACGAGGAGGCGGTGAAGCAGCTCGTGCGGTACGTGAACTGGTGGCACCCCCGCCCGAAGGACGCCCGCCGCGACTTCCACCGCACCCCGCCGACCATGCCCATCCCCTGGGGCCAACGACCGCTGGGGTGAGGGGTGTCGTGGCGGAAGGTGAATCTGCTCACGTTTTCCCGTGGCTGAGGGTGAGAGATGAACAGTTGCAGATCACGAAACCGTGCTTCGCCAGCCACTCCAAGTCTTTGATGTAATCACTCTCGGTTGTCCAATCACCGGCGAGCGACGGAGCCAGAGCGACAGCATTCGTGCGGAGTTCTGCAGCCGCCAATCCCCGGAATGGACCATATCCAGGGACAAGGACGAAATCGGTGGCGGTGCTCTCGCCCTTCGTAAGGGTCTTTCCTTTGATCGCGACGAGGTCGAGCAGGAAGTACCGACGTGTTTGCGGCCGGCGAACAACGGTGATGGCGAGATGCCCCGACTTTGGCTCCGACAAGTGGCCTTGGGCGAGTGCGGCGGCAACAGCCCGGCCGATCTCGCCCTTCGCGTATCCGTCCTTCTGCAGCAGGCCGTCCACCATTTTTCGATCTGACCCGGCGACGAGGATGGCGTGCTCTATCTCGATGGGAGTGAGGAACCCGACCTTTTGGAGCTCCCGGCGAAGACGGATTGGGGTTGATCGGAGTTGGATGAAGGAGGCGGTGTCGGGCATGTCGATGAGAGATCGCAGGTCGCCGTTGAGCGAAGCGAAGGGTGCCGTTGCCCCGATCCCAGAGTTTACGCTGCAATTGCAGGTGTTTTGGTTTCTCGCGGTCGGTAACTCACCTCTTTCGGGAGTGGCTGAGCGT